>JBEKOZ010000051.1:0-13699 GCA_049521275.1 Bryobacteraceae bacterium
TAACCGTTGGTCCCGTTGCCCGCGATCGTCGAGATCACGCCGGTCTTCGCGTTCACTTCGCGAATCCAGCCGTAGAAATCGGCGATGTACAGATTTCCCGAGGAATCGACCGCCACGCCCACGGGATAGAGCATTTGCGCCGACGTCGCCGGGCCGCCGTCGCCCGCGTATCCCGCAACGCCGCCGGTGCCGGCGACCGTCGAAATGATTCCGCCCGGCGTCACTTTGCGGACCACCGCGTTGGCCGCATCGGCGATGTACAGACTGCCCGCCGAATCGACCGCGATACCAGCGGGCTGATTCAGCGCCGCGCTGGCCGCCGCGCCTCCATCGCCCGCAAACAAAGGATTCCCGTTACCCGCGATCGTGGTAATGTCGCCGGCGTTAGACGACGTGCCGGGCGCCACCATGCGAATCCGGTTGTTGAGAGTGTCGGAAATATAGAGGTTGCCGTTGGGAGCCACCGCGACGCCGCCGGGGGTGTTCAACTGGGCCTCTGTGGCCGGACCGTTATCTCCGCCGAAGTTCGTCTGCCCGCTGCCGGCGATGGTGTTGATGATGTTGCTCGAAATCTTGCGGATGCGATTATTCCACCGGTCCGCGATATAAAGGTTGGACGAAGGGTCCATAAAAATGCCCTGCGGACCGGGAATCGACGCCTTGAGCGCCGGGCCGCCATCGCCCGAAAAGCCGACTCCGCTATTGCCCGCGAAAGTCTCGATGATGCCGTTGGTTTTCACGATGCGGATGCGATTGTCGGCATACGTGGCGATATACAGGTTGCCCGCTGCGTCGAGGGCCAGTCCGGCGGGTCCCGCAAGCTCCGCGGTAATCGCCGTGCCGCCGTCGCCGGCGTAGCCGAACTCCAGTTGGACGACCCCGGACACAATCGCCGTGCTGCCGGCGATGGTATTGATATAGCCGGTAGAGGCTAAAATTTGACGCACGTTGGCGTTGTTGGTGTCGGCGATGTAGACGTTATTGGACTTGTCGACCGTGACATCGAGCGGTCCCCAGAGATTCGCCGTGATGGCCAATCCGTTATCGCCCGCGAATCCCGGCGCGGTCGGACCCAGGCCGGCGATGGTGGTGATGGTCCCGGTGGGCGTAACTTCGCGGATCGCATTATTCGCCGAGTCGGCGATATACAGGTTGCCCGACGCATCGAGCGCAAGCCCCACCGGCAAATCCAGTTCCGCGCCCACGGCAGGACCGTTGTCGCCCGTCCAACCGGGGGTCGGTACACCGTAGGGAGCATTCCCCGCATAGATATTGATGTTCCCGTCGGTGGTGATGATGCGGACCAGGCTGTTGCCGCTGTCGGCGACATACACATTCCCCTGCCCGTCGACCGCAATGCCTTGCGGACTATTGAACTGCGCCTGGATGGCCGGACCGCCGTCCCCTGCGTAGCCCACGCGTCCCGTTCCCGCCACCAGGGTCAGCGTGCCGCTGGCGGACATCTCGAAAACCGCGTTCGACGCGGTGAAAAACACGTTGCCGTTGCCATCCACCGTGACGCGCTGTGGTTGCACGATCGCGCCATTGAGCGCCGGCACGGGAGTCGGCTGGATCGCTCCTCCAGCGACGGTGGTAAGGATAAACTGCGGCTGGGCCGCGGCGAAGCCCGTGAAGACAAACGCCAGCCCGAGCGATTTACTCAATCTTAAATACAAAAAAGACTCTCCCAAGCGATGTTAGACGCGAGACTCTTCTATTTTGGTACATCCGGAGGGCTCCGCGCCACCGCATCCCTTTTCGTTGGCATTTGCGTTGCCAAATCCCGGCGCGGCCCGCAGTGGTCCGTCGCGGCGACGCGGTGTATCTTTCGAGAAACGGTGGGAAATCCCGGCACTGATGCTGATAGACTGAAGACAATGGGCGCGATCAAACGCTTTATTTTTTGGGACTTTCCGCGAGGCAGCTGGCAGTATGACGTGATGGTCGGGCTAATTCTGGCGTTTATCTTCATCACTCCGAAGACCATCTTCCACGATCAGCCGAAGGCCGCCAACGTGGCCATTCTGCGCAACGGATTCTGGATCGATCCCCAGGTTCTGAACGGGGTTGCGGAGAGCGACATGCTCTCCAAAGCCTCCGCCGCCGTGAACGCGAAGTATAAGACCCATACCACCATCGTCAACGTCGACCCCATTTATAACGACGAGCAGGAGCTCGAAGGCTACATGGCCTATACAAAACCGTGAAGCTAGCCTATTTCATCCTGGCCCTCGCGGCGCCCGTGGTCCGGGCCGAATCGCTGGACGACATTCTCGCGCGCATGGATAAGTCGGCCAAAGTATTCCGGTCGTTCGAGGCGAATTTTCGCAAGACCGACTATTCCGCCCTCTTCGACGACAAGCATTGGGAAGAGGGCACCTTCAAGATGAAGAAGCTCAAGACCGGCGTCGTGCTGCTGGGCGAGTTTACCGGCCAGGACGCCCGCAAGTTGCACATCAAGAACAATCAACTGGAGTTTTATCACCCCAAGGCAAACAGCGTCGAAGTTTACGATATGCGCAAGTTTTCGAAATCGGCGGACGCGTTTCTGCTGGTTGGATTCGGCAACTCCAAGGCAGAGCTGCTGGATACGTACAACATTGCGCTGGGCGCGACCGAAACCGTCGCCGGGAAGAAGACCACGCGCCTCGACCTGACCCCCAAGAAAGCGGAAGCCAAGAAGTTATTCAACATGATTCAGATCTGGATCCCGGAGGGCCAAGGAAATCCGATCCAAGAGAAGGTGCTTTCCGGGAAAGAGAGCAAGGATTACACGCTCTTCGAATTCTCCAATTCGAAAATCCGCACCACGGCCGATCCCCCCGTGCCTGACGCGGACTTTGAGTTGAAGCTTCCGCCCGGGGTGAATAAGATCGCAGGCAAGTAGCTATAACTTTTCTAGAAAGCGTCGGTGCACGCGCACATCGTCCGTCAGCTCCGGATGAAATGTCGTCACCATGTGACGTCCCTGCTCCGCCCACACCGGATCGCCGTCGTAGGTCGCGAGCACGCGCACCTCGAGCCCCGCCCTCCGGATGATCGGCGCGCGAATGAACACCGCTTCAAACGTGCCGCCGCCATTCAAGTCCAGCTTCGCGATCCGGCTGTCGATCTGCCTCCCATAGCCGTTCCGCTCGACGTCGATATCCATCAGCCCCAGGCTCATCTGCGCGGGATGCGACACCTCTTTGGCCAACAGAATCGCCCCCGCGCAAGTCCCGTAAATCGGCTTCCGCTCCCCGAACGCGCGCAGCGGATCGAGAAGACGTTCATACTCCAGCAGCTTCAGCATGGTGGAGCTCTCGCCGCCGGGGAGAATCAGCCCGTCGCACTGCGCCATCTCCTCGCCCGTGCGAACCTCGATCGCGCGCCCCCCCGCCTTCTCGATCGCTTTCGAATGAGCCTCGAAGTCGCCCTGTAGCGCAAGTATGCCAACCGTTTTCATGTCGTCGCAGTGCTCTACCGAGCCGTGACCAAAGGGAGCGGTTGCCTACCAGCCCCGCGTCTGCATCAACTCCGCTTCCGGCAACTTCGATACATCCAGCCCGCGCATCGGCTCGCCCAAATCCTCGCACGCTTCGAGCAGCTTCACCGGATCCCGGTAATACGTCGCCGCCTTCACCACCGCCTTCGCCCGAGCCTCCGGATCTTCCGATTTGAAAATCCCGCTGCCGACGAACACCGCTTCCGCGCCCAACTGCATCACCAGCGCCGCATCGGCCGGCGTCGCGATTCCGCCCGCCGAGAAATTCGGCACCGGCAGCTTCCCGTTGGCCGCCACCCACTCGACCAGTTCGAGCGGCGCGCCCAGATTCTTCGCCTCATGCACCAGCTCCTCTTTGCCGAGAATCGTCAGGTGCCGCATCTCCTTCACGATCGTCCGGATATGCCGCACCGCCTCGACAATATTCCCCGATCCCGCCTCGCCCTTCGTGCGAATCATCGCCGCGCCCTCCGCAATGCGCCGCAGAGCCTCGCCCAGGTTCCGCGCCCCGCACACGAACGGAACTTTGAAGGTCTTCTTGTCGATGTGATGCTCTTCGTCGGCCGGCGTCAGCACTTCGCTCTCGTCGATGTAATCGACGCCCAGCGCTTCCAGCACCCGCCCTTCCGTGAAGTGCCCGATGCGAGCCTTCGCCATCACCGGAATCGACACCGTGTGCATAATCTCGCGGATGATGCGGATCGAGGCCATGCGCGCCACTCCGCCCTCTTTGCGAATATCCGACGGCACGCGCTCGAGGGCCATCACCGCCGAGGCGCCCGCCTGCTCCGCGATGCGCGCCTGCTCCGCGTTGGTGACGTCCATAATGACGCCGCCCTTCAGCATCTCCGCCAACCCGACCTTCAGTCGAAACTCTTCAGATAAGTACATCGCTTTTTCTCCTTAAACTAAAGCCGGCGCCGGTTCGCCGCTCTGTCTCCTCTGCGCTCTCTGCTGCTCCGTCCGGAAAATCAATCCCAATACCGCCAGTCCATGCCGGATGTTGTCCGGCGTCAACCCCGCGAAACTCAATCGCAACCCGTGCACCTGCGGACGCGTCACCGCAAAATACCGCCCCGGCAGGAAGCCGACATTTTCCCGTTCCGCCCGCGTCGCCAGCTCCGATGCGTCCAAGGGCCTCGGCAATTCCACCCAAACATTCATGCCGCCTTCTGGTTTGGTGAATATCGACCCCGCCGGCAGCTCTTTCTCGCACGCCCCCAGGATCGCCTTCAGGCGCAGCCCGCCCGCCGTCAACATTTTCTGCCGGTGAGCCGCCAGCCTTCCCGATTCCGCGAACCGCAGCACCACCGCCTGCGACAACTGATCCGAGTGCAGATCGCTCGCTTCCTTGGCCTCCGTCAGCCGCGCGATAAAATGCCTCGGCCCGATCGCCCATCCCACGCGCAGCCCCGGAAACGCGATCTTCGAAAAGCTCCCCAGCAGAATCGTGTCTCCCGCTTCGTCCAGCTTCTTCATCGTTGGAATTTCCGAGCCCAGGTATCGCAGCTCGTTATACAGCCCGTTCTCGATCACGATCACGCCCGCGCGCTTGGCCAGCATCAGAATGGTCCGCCGCGATTCCACCGGCAGGCTGGTGCCCGTCGGATTCTGAAAATTCGGCGTCAGCACCATCAGGCGCGGTTTCTCTTTATCGAGCAGCGCGCCCAGCGCATCCACGTCGACGCCTTCGCGCCCCACGGGCATCCCGATCACCCGCGCCCCGCCTCGCAAAAAAGCGTTCCGCAGCCCCGGATACACCGGATCTTCAATCAGCACCGTTTCGCCGTTCGCGGCCAGCACGCGCTGAATCAGATCGAACGCCTGCTGGCATCCGCTGGTAATCAGAATGTCGTCGTCCTCGCCCGCCTCCCCAAGCTTCCGAGCTTCCTGCAACAGGTGCCGCCGCAGCGGCCCATACCCACCAGCCGGCCCGAGTTGCAGTATCTGCGCCGCGTCATCGGAGTCGATGACCTCGCGGCAAGTAACCCGAAATTCGTCCAGCGGAAACATGATTTCAGATGGCCGGGAAGCCGAAAAACTGATAGTCGCCGGCGTTTCCTGCTCCGGCGCGCCATTGACAAAACTCCCGCGCCCCACCTCGCGCCGGATGAGCCCCTCGGCTTCCAAAACATCAAAAGCCGCCGTAATGGTCGCCCGATTCAGCCCAATGGACTGAGCCAATTCCCGAGTAGGCGGAATCCGCTCCCCCCGAGCCATCCGCCCGCCGACGATGGCAGAGCGAATCTGCTCATGCAGTTGCCGATAGAGCGGCGTCGCGGAAGAAGGATCGAGGTCGAGCCGAGGAAGCATACTAATATCTGTTCGACTATACCATATTGGATCGGTGGCGCGAGCTTCAGCTTGCAGCGGCGACTTCAGTCGCTGTCCTGGGAAGCGGCCAAACGACGCAGCCGACGGTTATATCATGTGTTCACATAGGCTATCGCTGCGGCCGCGGCAACGCAAAGGGAGACGGGCCGTCTGAAAGGATTTATGGATTTCACTTTCGAGTTTGGCGAGACGGCAGAAGCTGAAGAATTCTTCGCGCGGCATCCGAACTTCTACCCCGCCTTCGAGCAGATGCACGCACTCATCAACAGATGCTTTGATCGAGCGCTTCCAGAGCCTCGCTACGGGCCCGACTACATCCGCTTTAGTTTAGGAGAAACATGCAGGGAGGATTTTCTAGAGATTCTGTTCATGGCTGCTAACGGATACGGCGCGGCGGCGCTTAAACTCCTCCGAGGGCTCTATGAGCGAGCCGTTGCCCTCGCCTATATGGTCAAAGACCCCGCCAAAACAGAGCGTTTCGCTCGTTTCGCTGCCATTCAGGAACATAAGGCGCTGAAGGAGGGCCTCAAACTTACGACAGAAGAGCATTGGAATGCAATCATGAATCCACGAAACGCCGCGTCCGAGATCAGGAGTCGGTTCGAAGAGGTCAAACAGAAATTCGAACAAACTGACTGCAAGAAGTGCCAGACGAAGCGCCTAGCCATCACTTGGGATCTCGACGTCGCGTCCATGGTGGCGAAGGTCGGCACGCCGTACGTGCAGTATTATTTCATGGCCTATACCAACGCGAACCTTCAGATCCACGCAACTCTGGCATCCGCCTTGCGCGAGGACAACAAGGACCCCGATACCCGGCGACGGAACAGGCAGCTGGAGGCCGACACAGCACTCTTCTGCGCCACAATGCTGATGATAGAGGTCATACGCGAGCAGAATACCCTGTTCGAGCTGCGCCTTGGCGACCGGGCGCAGAGCACCCAGGACGCAATGGCTAAGGTTTGGCAAGAACTCATCGACGCAAGAAAAAGCGGCCAGTGATCGAGCCTTGAGCTCTGTGGAGTGGTATAACAGTCATATCGTCAACGCGCTTCAGTTTCGACCCTCGAAAGAGCCAGCGCCTAAGGGCGAATCCGAAGCGCGGCATCGGCTTCGAGGAAGCGCAAGCACTGTTCTCCCGTCCGTACTGGCTCGAAAGAGGGTCGGAGACTCCCGAGCAATTCCGCGCCGTCGGCTGGGTCGGCGGCCGCATCTATACGGTCATTTTAGAGATTCGAAACGACGAGGAAGGAGAGATCTTTCATCTCGTCACTTTATGGAAGTCGACGCAAGAGGAGGTTCGTTTATATGAAGAAAACTCGTAAGAAACCGATCGCTGCGGAGGCAATCGCTCGCCTCGCCGACCAGGGGAAGGACATTTCCGGTTTCTTCGAAGGGAAGGGCCGCATGGTCCATCCGGTCCAACGCGTCAATGTCGACCTCACGGCCGCGATGTTGGACGAACTCGACCAAGCCGCGCGGAATCTCAACGTCAGCCGACAGGCAGTCATCAAGACCCTGGTCCGGCAGGCCCTCGATCAGCACTACCTGGCACAGCAAGCGAAGCAACCACACTCAGCTAGTAAGTAACCTCATCCCCCGGCATCGCGACCAGCGAGAAAATGTTCTTCGGCGGGCCCTCCACCTTCACCGGAATCAACTTCCCGCGATACATGCGCCGCACCGTCACGGCTGGCGGCAGCGACTGGCCGCGCCCCAATTCGCGCATGCCGTTCGGAGCCTCGCCAAGAGCCTCGCCCAGCGTGCCGCCGATCCGCACGAAAACATCGCGGCCATTCACGCGCACATAGAACCCCGCGTTCGTTCCCACCGTCGCTGCAATCGACTGGCAGAAGACTCCCTCTCCATGCTTCTCGCAGTCCGGATCGGACAGAAAGTGCTCCGTTGCATCCTCCAGCGCCTTGCGGTCGGGCGCACCGAGGATCGTGGCGCGGAAATTGTGCTCGGACGCGCCGGTCCAGTATAGATACCGGAAATACGCGGGAGTCTCCGGCCCTGTCAGCGCCGTCCCCGATCCGGACAGCAGCGTGATCCGCATCCGTTCGTCTCCCGCGACCCGCGTGACGGCGTAGAAGGACAGGTCCGGATCCCCGCCCGTCGGACTCACCAGCCTCAGGATGAACTCGGGAGTCAGATCGAAATAGCTGGTTCGCGTGTATGCGCCGAACCGTAAATACACGGCAATCTGCGGCGAAAATGGAAATTTTTCCGTGATCGCCTGGCGCAGATGCAGATTTTCCGCGTGGCGAAAACAGCCCGCATCCTCCTTCGCCGCCAGCGCGTCGCGAAACCTCTGGAGATCCGCCAGGGAGTCGACATAAACACGCGGCCCGGTTTCGGCGATGGTGACGGTCGGCGTCCCCTGTTGTTTCTGCTGCTCCGCCGGCGGTGCGTAGTACGTCTCCGGCTTGACGCCCACGCGCGCCGTATTGCCATGCCACACTACCGAGAAGGATTCGGATTCGATATTGCATCCCGTCTTCTGGCTCGGATGCCGGCGCGCGCTCTTGATCTCCGGCTTGGACTTCGGAGGCGTCAGAATCATGGTGCGGCCTTCCTGCTTCAACAAATACGTCGGGTGCCGGCACGCGGCCAGCAGGCAAAACAGAATCGCAATCGTCCATCGCATGCTAGATTTTTAGCATAGCGCGAATCGCCTCGGGATGGGCGTCGGCGATGCCGACGGCGACCTCCCTGGCCCGGTCATCCAGCTCGAACGCCGGCGCGACATGGTGGACCAGTCCCCAGGCCAGAGCTTCGGGGGTCGAGAAAATCCGTCCGCTCAGCGCCAATTCGAGCGCGCGCCGTTTGCCGATCGCATCTGCGATGGCGTCTGTAAACGCCTCGCTCCAGCGGCCTTCGCGAATATCGGTGAGCCCGAAGCTGGTCCCTTGCGCGGCGACCACCACGTGCGCGTTCGCCGCCAGCGCCAGCCCGCCCGACAGCACCACTCCTTGCACCGCCGCGATGATCGGCTTCGCGATGTTCTTCCCGATCGCCATCAACTCCTCGTCCGGGTCGCAGCCGGCGCAGAAAATGTGCCCGTCCGCTTCGAGTAAAATCGCACCGACGCTCTCATCGGCCTCAGCCTTGCGAAGCTCGCGCAACAGGTCGCGGCACCCCGCGGCGTCGATGACGTTGCGCGTCTCGGGCGACGCCAAAGCGATTCGATAGAGCCGGCCATCCTGCTCGATGCGCAGCTTCATAGCGTCTCTAAAATGAGGTGCTCGCGCGATCCCGCCGCGGCTTCAAACGCAAATTGCAAAACCCGCCGCGTTTCGAGCGGATCGATCACCGCATCCACGTGCCCGCGCGCGGCCGCGAAGCGCGCATCCAGCCAATGTTCGTAATCCGCCCGCGTTTGCGCGATGCGAGCTTCGAGCTCCGGTGGAACCGGCTCACCCGCCGCCTTCAATTTCGCGAGCTCCGGACCATGCACCGCCTGCACGGCCGCGTCGCCTTCCATCACGCCGATGCGCGCCGTCGGCCACGCGAAGGTGAAATGCGGATCGAATCCCTGCCCCGCCATCGCGTAGTATCCGGCGCCGCTCGCATGATTCAAGGTCAGCACGATTTTGGGAACGGTCGCGCAGGCCATCGCTTCGACCATCGCCGCGCCGGCGCGAATGATGCCCTCGCTCTCCGCCTCCACACCGACCATGAAGCCCGAAACATCCTGCAAATATAGTAGATTAAGGCCTCTTCGGGATGCATTTTCGACGAAATATGCCACTTTAAGGGCCGATTCCGTGTAGATAATGCCCCCGATTCGCGGTCCTGAGGACGTTTTCAGGAACCCGCGGCGGTTGGCAATCACCCCGATTTCGCGTCCATGCAGCCGCGCATTGGCGCACAGCATTTCCGGCGCGTGATCTGGCTGAAATTCCAGGTAATCGCCGGCGTCGACAAGGCGCGCGATCACCTCCTCGATGTCATAAGGAAGCCGGTGATTCGAGGGCAGTAAATCGTACAATCCTTCGGCCGATTTGGCCGGCGCCGTGCCTTTAACAGCCGGCGCGGGCGGCGGAAGTTCGCGGATTTTCTGGCGGATCAGCTCCAGACATTCCAGATCGTCCTTGGCCGAATAATGCGCGACGCCGCTGGTCCGCGTGTGCAGCGTTGCACCGCCAAGTGATTCAGCGTCCGTCACTTGTCCCACGGCGCCCTTCACCAGATTGGGGCCGCCGAGCCCCATGAAGCTCGATCCCTTCACCATAATAATGACGTCGGACAGCGCGGGCAGATAGGCGCCGCCGGCGATGCACATGCCCATCACTGCCGCGATTTGTGGAACATGCAATCTGCGGCGCATCAGCGAGTTGTAATAGAAAATGCGCGCCGCGCCGTAGGTGCCGGGGAAAATTCCGTCCTGATAGGGCAGGTTAACTCCCGCTGAATCCACCAGATAAACAATCGGGATGCGATTGCGCATGGCGATTTCCTGGGCCCGCAGAATCTTCGAAATCGTTTCCGGCCACCACGCACCCGCCTTCACCGTTGCATCGTTGGCGACGATGACGGTGGGGCGTCCTTCCACGCGGCCGACGCCGGTGACCACGCCGGCGGCCGGCGCCTGGCCGTCGTATTTATCGAAAGCGATCAATAATCCGATTTCGAGAAATGCCGTGCCGGGGTCGATCAGTTTGGCGACTCGCTCGCGCGCGGTGAGTTTGCCTTCGCGATGCTGCTTCTCGATTTTCTTTTCGCCGCCGCCCGCGCGAAGCTTGTCTTCGAGCTCCTGAATCCCGGCGACCAGGGAGCGCATAGTTGGTTGATCCACACTTGCTATAGTAACGGTCTAGATGATCGGAATCGACCGCCGCGCTTTGAAGATTGTGTGGACAGTCTTTCTGTTCGCGCTGGTCATCGCGCTGGTGTACGGGATTCGCCACACGCTGATGATTTTCGCGCTGGCGCTGTTTTTCTCGCATTTACTCGCGCCGGTGGTGGCGTTTTTCGAGCGAACGGTTCACGCGCGCGTGCCCCGGGTGGCCATCCTGGTACTGGTTTATGTCGGGCTGCTGGTGGTGATTGTGCTGGCGATCATTTCGATCGGGTCGCGCATCGGCGAAGAGGCGGCGAGCCTGGCGGCGCGGCTGCTGGAGGCGATGAAGCAGCCGGATCCGTTAGGCAATCTGCCGATGCCCGCGTGGCTCGAATTCGAGCGGCCCAGGCTCGCCGTATTTTTGCGGGACCGGCTGGCCGATCTGGGCGAGCATGTGCTGCCGATTCTTTCGAGCGCGGGGGCGCAGATTTTGAGCGGCATCGGCAACGTGCTGAGCGCCATTTTGATCCCGATTCTCAGTTTCTTTTTCCTCAAGGACGGCGCGGCGATCCGCAAAGGGATCGTCGATAGTTTTTCACACGCGAACCAGACGGTGGTCAACGAGATTTTTGTCGATCTGCATTTGCTGCTCGCACAGTATATTCGCGCGCTGGTACTGCTGGTGATCGCGACCTTTCTTTTTTACTCGGGATTTCTATCGCTCGCGTCGGTTCCCTATGCGATCCTGCTGGCGGGGATCGCGGCGATCTTTGAATTTATTCCCGTGGTGGGACCACTGACGGCATCCGCGGCGATTCTGCTGGTGGCGGCGTTTACAGGATATCCGCATCTGCTGTGGATCGCGATCTTCCTGGTGATTTACCGCATCTTCCAGGACTACGTGCTCAGCCCGTTCCTGATGAGCGCCGGAGTAGAGATTCATCCCTTGCTCATATTGTTCGGTGTGCTGGCGGGAGAACAGATTGCCGGCGTGCCGGGGATGTTCTTCTCGGCGCCGGTGATCGCCGCGCTGCGCGTGTTCTACGTGCGGCTGCGGAGACAACGGCGCGCGGGGGCGGATTGAACGCGCATGGCCCTCCGTGATTGTCCGCATGCTTACGCATGGCGGTTCGGGGGCGGCAGGGCGTGGCTTGGGCTCCTTTTCGCGTTGGTTGGCGCGCCTCTTTTTGGGCATGTGGTCAGCATGAGCACCGGGGAGCTGCGCATCGATGGTCCGCTGGCCGATTACGAGCTGCGCATTCCGATGATTGAGGTCGCGCAGATGGCGAATCCGGCGGCGATTCTCGATTACATTCGCTTCGAGGGAGGGCATCGCCGGTCGGCGAAGTGCGCCGATGAGGACGGCACGTATGTCTGCCACGCTTCCTACGAATTCGAAACTCTGGTGCCCGACCGGCTGCGCGTGGAGTGCACCTTTTACCAGGTGACGGTGCCGAATCATGTGCACTGGCTGAACGGAGTGCGCGGCGCCAATAGCGACCAGGAGATTTTTGACCAGGCTTTTCCGCGGTCGGAGCTGCGCTTCCGGCCTCCTTCGCGGATCGAGACTTTCGCGCGGGAGTTTGGACTGGGATTTTTGCGCGCGGCGACGAATTGGATCGGGCTGATGTTCCTCGCCGGGCTCGCGATCGCGGCTCCTCGGGCGATTTTGCCGTTCGTCTGTTTCCTTATAGGCGAGGCTTCGGCAATCCTGATTGGTCCAAGAATTCCATGGCCTCTGGCGCCGCGATTTCTCGAAGCGGCGATGGCGTTGACGGTAGCTTACCTGGCGGTTGAGATTCTGATGAGTGCGAGTGTGAAGAGCCTGGCCTGGATTGTCGGATTCCTGGGATTGTTCCATGGGCTGAGCATCGCGGGCTTCCCGCTGCGTTACAGCGTGGGGGCGGGGGCGCTTCAGATCGCGATTTTTTTCCTGCTCGGGCTGGTTGCGCGGCGGCTCTCGCTCGGCTGGCGGCGAGGGATCGCTTGGGGGCTGCTTGCGGCAGGGTTGGGGGAATTTGGGTGGCGGGTTTTTAGGTAGGCTAGCCCCAATTGCTGAGGAACTCGACCTTATTCCGCATCTCCGAAGGGGTTGTTAGCGCGCGCAGACGTAGGATGCGACGCATCTTCGTCAGGCTTCCCGATCAGGCCGGCATCCAGAGGGGTGACCACGGTGACGGCGCGAGACCGTAAGGCCGCGACCAGATCTGTGTCCATCGCGTCTTCATCAACGTATAGCTTGATTTGGCTCACGACGCCGATCAGCGCTGGTGCTGCTGTTCGAGGGCCTCGGTCACGCGCGATTCAGCTTCGAGGTCTGCGTCGATCTCCGCCTGGTTCGCATGGTAGTAAGCGAGCGCCGCATGAACCTGCGCCAGCGAGAGGTGTCCGAATTTCCGCGCGATTTCTTCGGGAATGAGCCCCATGTTGTGCCACTGGGCGACTCGGCGCACCGAGACGCCCGTTCCGGCGATGCACGGCCGGCCTCCGCGAATCTCAGGGCTTCGGGAGATCAAGCTGCCGATCTCAGTGACAACTGCCATTGGCTCAAGTATAACGCACGACGTTTATTTTTCTGCCCGATATAGGATGGAGCCGGGGGTGCGTGCGACTTCAGTGTAATGCGACAACCACTCCGACAGGTATGCTTGACTCGCCAGGGCCAGCGATGGATTATATAGGCCTAATCCATCGACAATCCAGGTTGGATTGGTGGTGACGAGTTCGCGGACGTTGGGGGACGTGAATTCGGGGGCGATCGAAGCGGTGGAGAAAAGATGGCGGTCGGCCAGGACGCCGGAGATGGGCTGGCTTTCGAGGAAACGCGTGCCGGCGGGGATTCCGGAGTCGATGAAAATATCCGGACGGAAACCCCAGACGAAGAGCGTATCGCCCGGCCTCGCGAGCGCGCGAAGTTTTTCGGCCGCGCCGCGGCTGTCGCGCTCCATGGCGACGTCGCCCGGCCAGCCTGTTATGTAGCCTTTGCCGAAGCGAATCAGCGGGACGGCGAGCAAGGCGCAGAGGGCGACGATCGCGATTTTGTTCTTCATTGCGAGCGACCAGCCGCGCGATGCTGCGACGATCATCGGCGGGAG
>JBEKOZ010000052.1:0-14009 GCA_049521275.1 Bryobacteraceae bacterium
TACTTGTTCGGCAATTCCGGTTGTTTCTGTTTGGATGACTTTGGACCATAGTTCATGTTCCGTCGCCACCGTAGCGTCACCGGATTTCATCAGGTGCAAGCCTATGGGGAAGCGCAAAAGAAGCTCTCCCCGAAGGAGTTTTATCCAAGGGTACAGTCCGGCGGTCAAGGCCGGTATCCGGAGAAAAATCCCGCAATCGCCGCGTAGCGGTTTCCTTCCGCTTCTCGTTCGATGTGGGTCAGTTTGCTTATTTCGAGTCCGAAGATGCCATTCGCTATACTTTAGGTGAAGCGGGTTCGACAGAATGGCTCTTGACCATGATAGAATCTGCGATTAAATGTAATGCCGGCGCTCAACATCCCTGAACCCTACCAAGCAGGCGTTAGAAAGATAGCGGACCTGCCTGAGCTCATGCTTGATGCACTGGTGACCGCGCTCTGCGAAATACCTGCTTCCGTATCCAGCAGAGAACGCATGTCGTCAGTCGCGCCCAAAGTGAATGGGGTGAGTGCCGATGACTTGGAGCTGATATTACGCACGCTGGACTCGTTGTATCAAGTCCGCGCTCACCTTGAGGCTCCCGTCGATAAATTCGTATCGGATGTGATCGTGGCTTTGCGGACCGCAAGAACGCCGATTGTTTTGCCGTTGGATGGGGAAAAGGCATTTCGCTCACGATTGACCGCGTTGCTTTCCGCGGCGCCGCTGGCGATCTCGGCGAAGGCTCAAGTCCTGCAGAGAGAGTATGCTCTCCTATTCCGCGACGCGAAGATCATTACAGACGTGCGTCCGGTATTTGGTCAGAGTACAAAGGAGCCACCGGATGGGATGATTCTAGATCACACCCTCAAAGTGGTTTACCATGAAGGCTTAGGAGAACACAAAGAGCTGTTTTTAGCGCTTGATTCCTCGGATTTGCTAGCACTCAAGAAAGTCATCGAGCGGGCCGAAGAGAAGGAGCAGGCATTGCGATCTTTGCTAGCGAGCAAAAGCATCAAGGTGTTTTAGCATGGAAACTCTTGATCGCGAAATACTCAGTCGAGATTTTTACGAATGTTGGCAAGAGCCGTGTTCGGACATCGAACCATTCCTCCGAGTCAAAGGCAGCGCTCCTCACACCTGGACAGCGGGTCATGGCCGCTACAGGCATGTCTCCGTCAAGTCCGCCTTGATGGCTTTCTACGATGATGATCATGCTTTTGAGTGGTCGGTTGAGCATTATAAGCAGGACCGCGCGTTTTACTACGCAAGAAATCCGTTTTCGCTGCACGTTCTTCAATTGGTCCAGGGATGCGCCCCCCGCCTCCTCCTACGCGCAGCGAACGAGCCAGACAAGTCGCGCCCTCAGGTCGCAAAATTTCTGCTGGAGCAGCAGTGGGTCGAAACACATCGAGATGAGTTCGCTGGCAAGTGGGTCGCGCTGGAAGGGGAATGTCTATTGGCTTCAGGTGACTCCGCGAAAATCGTCTACCGGCTTGCGCTCGATATGGGCGCACTGCGTCCTCTGGTGCTCAAGGTGGAGCCTTCAAATCAGCCACCCTTTGCTGGATGGTGAAATCTCTTGTATCAGCTCAGCTTCCCCGTTCGACATCAATATTCGGAAGGTTCTCAAGGCATCACTGTTGAGGTCTTGCTTCGGTCGAATGATCTTGAGCTGAGGATCCCAGCCAAAGTCGATACAGGCGCGGAGTTCTGCGTGTTTTCACGGGATATCGCGGAAGCGCTCGACATCGTCGTCGAGGCGGGGCAGCTTCAAAAGATGCGCACGCTGACGGGCGTATTTGATACTTACGGACACGAAATGTCGTACTCGACCTTAGGACACGATTTCACCGGGACGCTTTACTTTGCGGCTGACCAGGAATTCTCCAGGAATGTCCTCGGGCGGCGCGGCTGGCTCGATCGGCTAAGAATCGGCATAATCGACTACGATCGCTCTCTCCTAATCGCCGACTACAACAGTTAGGTCCAATCAGCGGGTGGGCCGTGCATTAGCAATGCCGCGCAGTGCGTCAGAATCCCGCAGCCATGATTTCAGGGTTCAGGGCGCTAGTCACCAAGGCGTCACCATGAAATCGCTCCCGCTTCTCGCGCAATCGTATCCGTTTGAATTGAATTGGCGTCCCCAGGGGGATTCGAACCCCCGTTACCGCCGTGAAAGGGCGATGTCCTAGGCCGACTAGACGATGAGGACTTGCTGAACGAACTTATTTCCAGTGTAAACTACAGCGTCTTCAAATACGCGAGCACATTGGCGCGCTCGTCGTCGCTCAGCATGTCGGAATAGGCCGGCATGCCGTTGCCGCCCTCCTTGATGATGGTGCTGACGTTCGCGTCGGTCGGCTTTTTGCCGTTCTTCAGCTTCTCGTGTTTGAACAGGCCTTTCAGCCCGGGACCCATCTTCTTCTCTTCGCTATCGGCGTTGTGGCACACCGCGCAATTGTCCTCAAAAACGGCCTTGCCTTTTTCGGCGTCCCCGGCGGGCGGCGAGGCGATGACGCGGCCTCCGACGAGGAGAACGGCTGCAAAGCAACTGGTGGCGATGATTCCTTTTTGCATAACTTCTAGTCTACAATCTCGGCATATGGCTCTCCAAGTCGGCGATAAAGCGCCGGAGATCAAATCCGGCGCGTTCCAGCTCTCGAAATTGAAAGGCAAGCGGGTGGTGCTGTTCTTTTACCCCAAATCGGACACGCCCGGATGCACCAAGGAAGCGTGCGAATTCCGGGATTTGTCGAAGAAATTCGATAAGCAGGAAACGATGATCGTCGGCCTTTCGCCGGATAAGCCGGAGGCGCAGCAGAAATTCGCCACCAAGTATGGATTGCCCTACGCCTTCGCGGCCGATCCCGATCATGCCATCGCTGAGGCATACGGCGTGTGGAAAGAGAAGAGCATGTACGGCAGGAAGTACATGGGGATCGAGCGTACTACCTTCCTGGTGGGCGCCGACGGAAAAATCGCGAAAATTTTCCCGAAGGTCAAACCGGAGGGTCACGCGGAACAGGTGCTCGCGGCGCTATCGGAAGATTGAAGAGCAAGACTGGATCAGTTGACCATGTAGCGCGCCTTGAGGGCGAAGGGAGCGATTTCGATATCGAAAAAAGATCCGCCGGCGCGGACCATCTGGTAGGTTCCGTGCATCACGCCGGTGGGGGTCTTCAGCGGACACCAGGAGGAATATTTGAAAGACTCGCCGGGCGCGAGGACCGGCTGTTCGCCGACGACGCCCGGGCCTTGCACCTCTTCGACATGGTCGAGCGCGTCGGTGATGATCCAGTGGCGGCTGAGGAGCTGGACGGTCTCCGCGCCCTCATTGGTGATGCGGACGGTATATTCGAACACCCAGACGTCCTGGGGGGGACGGGAATTCTCGGGCGAGTATTTCGACATCACCTCGACGCGGATGGAACGGGTCACAGCCTCGGAGATGGGAGCGGGCATGGTGGAAGCTTCATGATACCAGCGAGTCATCGACCTGGTGAATCTCGTAGCTGGTGACGATTTCAGCGGTGGGGCGAAGGGTGGCGGAGACGCCGCAATATTTTTCGTCGGAGAGCTGGATGGCATGGCTCACCGATTTTTCCGTGAGGCCGCGGCCGTGGATAATGTGGCGCACTTCGATGCGCCGGAAACTCCGCGGGTGCTCCTCGCGGCGCTCGCCTTTCACTTCCACGCGGTACTCGGTGACGTGCTCGCGTTTCTTGCGGAGAATGTCGATGACGTCGGCGGCGGTGCATCCGCCGAGGGCGACGAGCACAAGTTCCAGAGGGTTGGCGGCGCTCGAACGCTCCCCCTTCAGGTCGAGCGTGAGGGCGTGGCCGCTGGGCGGAACGGCGACGAAGAAATCGTCTCCGGCGTAGAGGATGGTGGCTTTGGTATCTTTCATACTTTCATAGTACGCGCGCGTTCTACACTGAGAGTTCATGGGTGACACGCTATCGCTGTCGGATATTCAAACCGCTCGTAAGAGAATCGCTCCGTGCATTCGCCGGACGCCGCTTACCACCAGCGTCACGTTGAGTGAACGGTTGAAATCGAACGTCTACGTGAAGCTGGAGCTATTCCAGAAAACCGGTTCGTTCAAGGTGCGCGGGGCGTTCAACAAGACGCTCAGCCTGAAGCCGGAGGAGCGGGGACGCGGCATCGTCGCGGTGAGCGGCGGCAATCATGCGCAGGCAGTGGCGTACGTGGCGCGGGCGCTGGGCCTGCGGTCCCTGGTGCTGATGCCGGAGTCGACGCCGCGAAATTACGTGGACGCGACGCGAGGTTATGGAGCGGAAGTAAAGTTCGCGGCCACGGCCGCAGCGGCGTTCGCCGAGGTGGCCGAGTTCGAGCGCGAAGGATGGGCCTATGTGCATCCTTTCGACGATCCGCTGGTGATGGCGGGGCAGGGGACGGTGGGCCTCGAAATTCTGGAGGACGCGCCGCAGGTGACGGACCTGGTGATCAGCGTCGGCGGCGGCGGTTTCGCGGCGGGCGTGGCCACCGCCATCAAGGCGATGAAGCCGGGGGTGCGGGTTTGGGGCGTCGAGACGGAAGGCGCCGATTGTATGGCGAAGTCGCTGGCGGAGGGGAAGATTGTGACGCTCGATGCGATCACGTCGGTGGCGCGGACGCTGGGCGCGCCGGCTCCCAGTGAGACCACTTTTCGAATGGCGAAGGAACTGTTCGAGGGCGTGACCGTGGTTTCCGATCGCCAGGCGCTGGATGCGCAGCGTCTCATCCTCGAACGGCTGAAAGTCTTGACGGAGCCCGCGGCGTCCTGCACTCTGGCCGCGGCGGAGAAGCTGCAAACGAAATTTACCCAGGAGCAGCATGTAGTGCTGGTGTTCTGCGGCGGCAACATGTCGGTGGAGGATCTGGTGAGGCTGAACTCACCGTCGGCCTAGCCGAGATTCAGTAATGCGCAGCCGACTAGAATCAGCGCTAGGCCGGCGAGTTTGGGACGCGTGGTCGATTCGCCGAAAAACACTTTCGACCAGATGGTGGTCCAGACGTAGCCGAGCGAGACCAGGGGGAACAGCACGCTCAACTCGCCATGGGTGAGGCCCTTCACGAAAAATGCGGTGGAAAGAAGATACAGGCTGAGACCTAGGGCCAGTCTCCAGTTGGTCAGCAGCGCCCGGACGTCCAATTCGAAGTGTTTTGCGCCCGCCTTTAATCCCACCGCGCCCAGGCTGCCGATGAAGGCGCCCACCGAGACCCAGGCGACCGACGATAGCGGAGTATTCACCGGTGCGCCCCCCGGCCCAACACTGCGACGCCCGCCATAATAATACAAATCCCGGCTATTTTTGAGGGGTTCATGGACTCGTGAAACATCACGACGGCGGCGATCGCCACCCACACGTAGCTGAGCGAGATGAGCGGATACAGCACGGAAAGCTCGCCGTGCTTCAGCGCGATAATCATCAGCACGGCGGCGACGCCGTAGATGGCCAGGCCGGCCAGCAGCGGGACATCGGTGACCACAATCAGCAGGGTCGGATGGTCCGCCAGGCGTTTGGTTCCAAACTTCCACAGCACCTGGGCGGTGGCGGCGAAGAACGTGAACAGGATAATCAGAAACACGGAGCGGCGTTTCTGTTCCGGAGTGGACGGCCGTTCTAGAGTGGGAGTCAAAGTATCAGAATAGCTTCACTCGCCGCTCTGTTGCAGAAGCTTCGCCACCAGCGCGGTCCATCCGGTCTGGTGGTTGGCTCCGATTCCCGCGCCGTTGTCGCCGTGGAAATATTCGTAGAACAGGATATTGTCCTTGAAGTGCGGATCGCTCTGGAATTTGTCCGCGCCGCCAAACACGGGCCGGCGGCCCTGCCCGTCCCGCAGGAAGATGTGCGACAGGCGCCGCGATAACTGCTGCGCCACGTCGCTCAGATTCAGGCGATGGCCGGATCCGCTGGGAAATTCCACTTTCAGATCGTCGCCAAAATAGTAGTGGAAACGCTGGAGGCTTTCAATCAGCAGAAAGTTCAGAGGAAACCAGATCGGTCCGCGCCAGTTGGAGTTGCCGCCGAACAGGCCGGTGCGCGATTCGGCGGGCTCGTAATCGACGCGGTATTCATGCCCGTTCACGGTCATTTTATAGGGATTGGCTTCGTGAAATTTCGAAAGCGACCGGATGCCGTAGGGCGAGAGAAACTCGGCTTCGGAGAGCATGCGCTCGATGATGCGCACCAGGCGCGCGCGCGGCACCACGCTGAGCAGCCGGCGCTGATCGACACCCTGGCGCGAAAGCGACGCCAGGTTACCGCAGAGGTCCGGACGGTGGGTGGTGAACCATTGCATGCGGCGGCGGAAGCCGGGCAGTTTATCGATCGTTTCCTGTGCCATCGTCTCGACGGCGAACAGCGGAATCAGGCCGACCATGGAGCGGACGCGCATCCGCATCAGCGTGCCATCCGGAAGATGCAGCGAATCGTAGAAAAAACCGTCGGTCTCGTCCCATAATCCGCCGTCGCCCATTTCGTTCATGGCGTGGGCGATGTAGAGAAAATGCTCGAAGAACTTGCTGGCGACATCCTCATAAAGCGGGTCGACCTTGGTTGCCAGTTCGATCGCGATCTTCATCATGCTGAGACAGTACATCGCCATCCAGCTGGTGCCGTCCGATTGTTCGATACGGCCGCCGGTGGGGAGCGGCGCGGAACGGTCAAAGACGCCGATGTTATCGAGCCCCAGAAATCCGCCCTCAAAAATATTGCTGCCGTCGGAGTCTTTTCGATTCACCCACCAGGTGAAATTCAGCAGTAATTTGTGGAAGCTGGTTTCGAGAAACGCGTAATCCGGGCGTCCGGCCAGCTTGCGGTCGATCTGAAAAACGCGCCAGCAGGCCCAGGAATGGACGGGAGGATTCACGTCGCCAAAGGCCCATTCGTACGCCGGAATCTGACCGTTGGGATGCATGTACCATTCGCGCAGAAACAGTTTTAACTGGCTTTTTGCGAAATCGGGATCGACCAGGGCCATCGCGACCATGTGAAATGAGGTGTCCCAGGCCGCGTACCACGGATATTCCCACGTATCCGGCATGGAAAGAACATCTTCATTGAAGAGGTGGACCCACTGCGAATCGCGCCCCTTCAGGCGTTCGCGCGGCGGCACCGGCTGGGTGGGGTCGCCCTTCAGCCAGTCGTTGATGACGAAGTAGTAATATTGCTTGGACCAGAGGAGTCCGGCAAACGCCTGGCGCTGGACGCGCTTGCCGTCTTCAGAAAGAGTCGACGGACAAAAAGAATAAAACTCATCGGCTTCGGCGATGCGGCGCGCGAACATGCCGTCGATATCGTGGACCTTGCTCGACGGCTGGGACCTTTGTGACAGCCGCAAACGGATGATTTCCGTTTCGCCCGGCGCGAGGTCCAGCTGATACCACGCGCAGGCTTTGGTCCCGGTTTCCGCCGGATTCACGGCATCCAGTTGGTTGTGGATGATGCGGCGGTGAAACGCGTCTTTGACGAAGGGCTGGGTGTTTTCGAGTCCCCACAGCGCCAGGGCATTGGATTCGTTTTCCGTGAACAGCATCGGCCGCGAAGAGTCCAGTGTCAGTTGATACGGGCCAAGAGACGCCTCCTCAATATCGATGGTGTTGTCGCCGGAGCGCTTCATCGAGGGACGCGGCATGTTGAGCTTCCAGGACCAGGTGTTGCGAAACCACAGGCTGGGCAGCAAGTGCAGGCAGGCGTGTTCCGGCCCGCGATTGGTGGCGGTGATGCGAATCAACAAGTCGTCGATGCTGGCTTTGGCGTACTCGATTTGAATGTCGAAATAACGGTCGTCGTTCAGGAGGCCGGTGTCGATCAATTCGAACTCCGGGTCCCGGCGCGTGCGGCGGCGGTTTTCGCCGTGGAGCTGCGCGTAAGGGAATTCAGTTTGGGGGTATTTATAAAGGCACTTCATGTAGGAGTGCGTCGGCGTGCAGTCGAGGTAATAGTAAATCTCCTTGACGTCCTCGCCGTGATTGCCCTGATTGCCGGTCAGACCGTAGAAGCGCTCCTTCAGGATCGGGTCGCGGCCGTTCCAGAACGCCGGCGCGAAGCACACGCGCTGATGGTTGTCGCAAATGCCTCCAATGCCGTCCTCGCCCCACCGGTAGGCGCGCAGATGCGCATGCTCGAACGGAAAATATTCCCACGCCGTGCCGTCGGCGCTATAGTCTTCGCGCACGGTGCCCCATTGGCGATCCGATAGAAAGGGTCCCCATCTTCGCCAGTGCTGCGCGTGGCTCGCGGCCTCGAGAAGTCGTGTTTTTTCGGCGTCCAACTTTCTATTATCGCCTGATGTTCGTCGGCAACGCGTCGCGAAATAGTTCAATGGCAGGCGGTTTGGTCATGATGACGCTGACGACGTCGAACCGGATGCGGTCCCAATGCGTTTGCGTTTTTCGAGTGTACTCGCGCGCAATGCGCAGCAAATGGTTGCGTTTTTCGTCGCCGATCGCGCGCTCGGGAGGCCCGAAATCGGCTGTTTCCCTCGATTTTACCTCGACGAAGACCAGCGTCTCGCCTTCCCAGGCAATCAGGTCGGCTTCCGCGTCTCCCGACGACAGGCGATAGTTGCGGGCCACGATAACGAATCCCCGGGCGCGCAAGAACCGGTGCGCCAGATCCTCGCCGCGGCGCCCGAGAGCCAGCGTGGGGGTCCACCGGCGCTTCCGTGCGAGGTGCCGGAGCCAGTCAGAGAATCGCAAAATCACGGAATCGCTCGAAGCCGCCACTCGATCACTTTTCCGCGCACGATGTAACAGAGATAGTGCTCCCAAAATCGCCGGTAGCGGGGAAAAGTGTTGACCAGAAATTCGAATCCGAGCCACCTCCACAACGCTAGTAGCTTTACGCGCACGGAAATCTCCTGAAATCGCACCTTTGAATAATATCCGTACCCGGCATGGTCCTCGCCGAAATAGCGCAGGGAGAAACTGTTCAAATGCCAGCGGTGGGTGGGATCGCAGAAGGAACTGAAATCGGTATAGTGCGGCGTGACGATGAACACCTCGCCGCCGGGGCGCACCAGGCGGTGAAACTCCGCCATCGTTTTCATGACGTCGCCCACGTGTTCGATCACATGGACGGCCTGGAGGGCGTCGAAGGAGGAATCGCGAAACGGGTAAGGAAACTGGTCGAGCTCGCAGATCACGTCGGCGCGGCTGGCGGGATTGCGGTCGATGCCGATCGAGCCGGGGAGTTTGTTGATGCCGCAGCCGACGTCGAGGGTTCGCATGGTTAGAGGTGCAGCAAGCCGGGAACCCAGACCTCTGCATATTCTCGGGCCATCACCACCAGTTCGGCAAACGGGCGAGCTTGAAATACCGACGGCGCGCCGGTCTGGTCGAGGATCCACGGGGCCGCACCGCCCTTCAGCTCTTTGAATATACCCAGCATTTGCTCCGCGGTCGGTTGCACATCGTGGCGCGCCAGCGCATTGCGAATCTCGCGGAGAATTCCTTCAGCGGTTGGCCCATAGATGAACGGGTCAGTGCCGTTGAGATCGCTCAGCGATTTCTGTAGCCGATGGCGAGATGACTCAAAAACAAACCAATCATGACCGGAAGGAGCCGCCTGTTGCCACCCAACCACCAATCCTAATTCAAAGGGCATATTAAATCGCGGCGTCGCGGGCGGCTTCCGATCCAGTTTCACCAGCGACAGGTCGTGAAAGGAATAACGGCAGCCGGCAATCAGTTTGAATATACGGTCCAGCCTTCTTTCGCCGCTGGTCAATTCAAGGGTGGCGCGAGGATCTAACCCAAACGCCGCCAACCCGGATATGTAGGCGAGGAAATGCTCCTCGTAGCTGCGGTCATAGGGGATGTTCAAAAATGCACTGTCTCGCTGAGCGCCGGGCATTTCAGGCCGGTTTTGACCGTTTCTTTCCCGATCGCGCCCGCTCCGCCTCAGCTTCGGCGTGGAGTTCGTGCACCTTCCTGATCAACTCCAGCGTCCGCTTGCGCGAAACGCCCATTTTTTTCGCCGTCTGCCAGACGGTCGGATACGGCGTATCGACAATGACGGGAGTCCTCATAGCTTCACTTTATCATTTCGCGCAAACACTCTTCGATCGTATCCACCGCGAAATCCGCCTGATCCTTCGAGATCACCAGCGGAGGACAGATCCGCAGCGTATTCGGTCCCGCGCCGAGCACCAGCACGCCTCGTTCGAAACACCGTTGCTCGAGCAGGTCGCGCAGTTCCGGCGCTCGCTCTTTCGTTGCCTGATCCCGCACCATTTCGATGCCGATCATCAGGCCTAAACCCCGCACATCGCCGACGATCGGAAAGCGCTTCGGCAAGTCCACCAAACGGCTCAGCATATGCGCCCCGACCCTGGCAGCGTTGTCGATCAGTTCCTGTTCCAGCAATTCAATGGTCGCGAGCGCCGAGGCCACGCACACCGGATTGCCCCCGAACGTCGAGGCGTGCGCGCCCGGCTTCCAGTTCATGACCTCCGCGCGGGCGATGGTCGCACCCAGGGGCATTCCGCTGGCGATGCCCTTCGCGACAGTCATAATGTCGGGCGAGACGCCGAAGTGCTCCGCTGCGAACATTTTGCCGGTCCGGCCCATCCCACACTGGATCTCGTCGAAAATCAGCAGGATGCCGTGTTTGTCGGCCACCTTGCGTAATTCGTCGAAGAATTTCTGTGGAGGAACGACGTAACCGCCCTCGCCCTGAACCGGCTCGACCACGATCGCCGCAACCTCTTCAGAGGGAAGAGTATGACGGAATAACGTATTCTCGATCGCCTGCACGCATTCGACCGAGCAGGAATCGGGCGTTTTGCCATACGCGCAGCGATAACAGTAGGCGTACGGAACGTGATGCGCCCCCTGCACGATCGGGAAAAATCCCTTCTTTTGAATGCTTTTGGATCCCGTCAGCGCCAGCGACCCCATCGTGCGGCCGTGAAATGCGCCAAAAAACGCAACAAACTGCCCGCGTCCGGTGTGATAACGAGCCATTTTCAGCGCCGCTTCCACCGCTTCCGTGCCGGAGTTCCCGAAGTAGACCCGTTTTTCGACCGCCCCAAGCGGAGCCAGCGCAGCCAGCTTTTCCGCCAGTTCCACCATGTTTTCATAGTAGAAATCGGTGCCCGACATGTGGATCAGCTTGCCGGCCTGCTCGCGAATCGCCGCTACGATCCGGGGATGGCAATGCCCCGCCGCGACCACCGCGATTCCCGCGTTGCAGTCCAGAAAACGGTTGCCGTCCACGTCCTCGATCATCGCTCCCTCTCCGCGGGCGACCACCAGCGGGTAGCCGCGAGTATAGGATGGCGAGAGAACTGCTCTATCACGCTCGATGATCGCTTGCGCTTTGGGACCAGGCAGGACTGTCGACAGATGCGGAAAATCCGCACGGACTTCGGCCAAAGTGTTCATAAAACAACTCCTTCTTGTGGGTGGGCTGCAGGCAAGGGCCGACGAAACGGCGCTTAGTCGGAGCCGAACAGAGAAGGACGGGATGTCGACGGAGTCGTCATGCCTGTTATAAAGATAGCATAAAAAATTTGAATCCAATCCGGAGATCCGGCGTCAGATATATGACAATTAAGCACTAAGATTATTGAACTGTATTGCGCTAATATGCTATACTTTCTTCAGA
The DNA here is from genome assembly GCA_049521275.1 of Bryobacteraceae bacterium. Lineage (GTDB taxonomy): Bacteria > Acidobacteriota > Terriglobia > Bryobacterales > Bryobacteraceae > Palsa-187. The sequence continues at coordinate 11,601 of JBEKOZ010000052.1, forward strand.
GCGGTCGCTGACTATGGACTTCAATCGATTCACCGAAAAACTTCAGGAGGCCTTTCGTGCCGCCCAGACACTCGCCAGCAATAGGGGGCAGCAGCAACTTGACGTCGATCATCTGCTGCTCGCGCTGCTCGAACAGCAGGGCGGGCTGACAGCGTCTATCTTATTGAAAGCAGAAGTTAATCCGGAGATCTTGCATCGCCGTTTGCAGCAGGATCTGGACAAGCTTCCGCGTGTTTCCGGCACAGCCGCAGGCATCGACCAGATTTACGTCACCCCCCGCCTCCAAGCCCTTTTGACCAACGCGGAGCGCGAGGCGAAAAGGCTTAAAGATGAGTACGTTTCGGTGGAGCATATTCTCCTGGCTGCTACTGACGAAAAATCCTTCAAGGATCTGGGATTGACCCGGGAACGGCTGATGAAGACGCTCCAGGAGGTTCGCGGCAGTCAGCGCGTGACCTCGCAGAATCCCGAATCGACCTACGAAGCTCTTGAAAAATATGGCCGCGACTTGACCAAGCTCGCGGCAGCCGGAAAGCTCGACCCCGTGATCGGCCGTGACGACGAGATTCGCCGGGTAATCACCGTCCTCTCGCGCCGGACGAAAAATAACCCGGTGCTGATCGGAGAGCCGGGTGTCGGCAAAACGGCCATTGTCGAAGGACTCGCCCAGCGGATCGTCCGCGGCGACGTGCCCGAGGGTTTAAAAGATAAGAAAGTCGTTTCGCTCGACATGGGTGCCCTGATCGCCGGTGCGAAGTTTCGCGGCGAGTTCGAGGAACGCCTCAAGGCGGTCCTGAAGGAAGTCCAGTCGGCCGAGGGCGGCATCATCCTGTTTATAGACGAGCTGCATACGGTGGTTGGGGCGGGCGCGTCCGAAGGTTCCATGGACGCGGGCAACCTGCTCAAGCCGATGCTCGCGCGCGGCGAGCTGCATTGCATTGGCGCGACCACGCTCGACGAATACCGCAAGTACATCGAAAAAGACGCGGCCCTGGAGCGTCGTTTCCAGACGGTCCTGGTCGAACAGCCGAGCGTCGAAGACACCATTTCCATTCTGCGCGGCCTGCGTGAGCGCTACGAGCTGCACCACGGCGTCCGCATCAAGGATTCGAGCCTGGTGGCCGCGGCGACGCTGAGCCAGCGCTATATTTCCGATCGCTTCCTGCCCGATAAGGCGATCGACCTGGTGGATGAAGCGGCCGCGAAATTGCGCACGGAGATCGACTCCATGCCGGCCGAGCTCGACGAAATGCTGCGGCGGCAGATGCAGCTTGAAATCGAACGCGAGGCGCTGAAGAAGGAATCGGACGCGGCGTCGAAACAGCGCTTGAAGAAGATCGAAAAAGAGCTGGCCGAGATCAAGACCGGTTCGGCCGCGATGAGCGCGCAGTGGAGCGCCGATCAACAGGTGCTGCGCAAGCAACGCGAGCTGCGCGCGCAGATCGAACAGGTCAAACAGGAAGTCGAACAAGCGGAGCGCGCCTACGACCTCAACAAGGCGGCGGAACTGAAGTACGGGCGATTGACCGGGCTCGAAAAACAGCTCGAAGCCGCCAAGCACGAAACCACGCTGCTGAAAGAAGAAGTGACCGAAGAGGATATCGCGCAGGTGGTCAGCCGCTGGACCGGGATTCCTCTCTCGAAGCTGCTTGAAGGGGAGATCCAGAAGCTGCTGCATCTTTCCGAAGAACTGCACAAGCGCGTAATCGGACAGGACGAGGCCGTCGACGCCGTGGCCGACGCCGTGATGCGGGCCCGCGGTGGCTTGAAGGATCCTAAGCGGCCGATCGGCAGTTTTCTGTTCCTGGGCCCCACAGGCGTCGGGAAAACGGAACTGGCGCGGGCTCTCGCGCAATACATGTTTGACGACGAGCGGGCGCTGATCCGCATCGACATGTCGGAGTATCAGGAGAAGCATTCCGTTTCGCGCCTGGTGGGCGCGCCTCCGGGCTATGTCGGATACGACGAAGGCGGCCAGTTGTTTCGCGCCTGGTGGGCGCGCCTCCGGGCTATGTCGGATACGACGAAGGCGGCCAGTTAACTGAGGCCGTGCGGCGGCGTCCTTACTCCGTCGTGCTGCTGGACGAAATCGAGAAAGCCCACAGCGACGTGTTTCACGTGTTGCTGCAAGTCCTCGACGACGGGCGTTTGACCGACGGGCAGGGGCGCACCGTCGACTTCAAGAACACCATCGTGGTGATGACTTCGAACGCGGCAAAGGACGATTTGACGCGCCTGTTTCGGCCCGAGTTTCTCAACCGCGTGGACGAGACGATCACCTTCCACAGGCTGACGGAGCCGCAGTTGAAAAAGATCGTCGACATTCAACTGGGCGGCCTGCGCGGCAGATTAGCCGAACGCCGCATCGAGCTGGAGCTGACCGACGCGGCCCGCGAACGGCTGGTCAAG
>JBEKOZ010000053.1:0-13334 GCA_049521275.1 Bryobacteraceae bacterium
TAATGTATTGTGCCGCCACGCCGGCATCGAACCGGTGATCCTCGACATGGGCGTCGGCAAGCCCACCCGCAATTTCACGCGCGAACCCGCCATGACGCGCGCCGAAGCCGAGCAAGCCCTTGACACCGGATTCGCCTGCGCCGCCGAAGCCGAAATCCTCGGCGCGGGCGAAATGGGTATCGGCAACACTACCTCGGCCGCCGCGCTCTTCAGCGCCTTTTCCGGCTTCGACCCCCTCGAAACAGCCGGCCGAGGCACCGGCCTCGACGACGCGGGCTTGGCGCGAAAAGTCGAAGTGATTCGTCGCGCGCTCGCTCTGCACCAGCCGCACATCGACCCGATAAGCACCCTCGCCGCGCTCGGAGGCTTCGAAATCGCCGCGATCACTGGCCTCATTCTAGGAGCCGCCGCGCGCCGCCGCGTCGTGATGCTCGATGGATTCATCACCGGCGCAGCCGCCATCGTCGCGCGTGCGATCGCCCCCGCGTCCCTCGATTACGTGATTTTCTCGCACTGCTCGGCTGAACGAGGCCACCGGAGAATGCTCGAATTTCTCCACGCCCGCCCGCTGCTGTTCTTAGAGATGCGTCTCGGCGAAGGCAGCGGCGCCGCGCTCGGCATCGGCCTGCTCGAAGCCGCCGTGAATCTGTACCGCGAGATGGCCACCTTCGAGAGCGCCGGCGTTTCTACTTCAGCGCCGCCAGCAGCGTCCCCGTCAGGCGAAGCACGTTGAGCCGCGCCCGTTCCGCCGTCTGCTGCGAAACATAATACGCCAGAAATTTTTCATTCTCCGTGGCGCGCAGCGTCTCCACCGCTGCGAGCGACAGCCTGCCTTCTCCATACTTCGCCAACGCCTCGCTCAACTCCTCGCGCGTGAAATCGAGGTCGTCGCGCGCCAGCTCGCGCGAGCTTTCCGCGCTCTTCACCTGGGTGTAGGCGCGCCGCAAATCCGCCGTGATGCGCGACCGCGTCCGTCCCATTTCCACGTGCAGTTTCGCGACGTCGTCCTCCGCCTGCTGCGCGAAAGCCCGCGCCGTGCGCCCCACCAGCAGTGGAATCGTGACCGACGCCCCCAGCGCCGGATTGTCGCGATGGTACAAAAAATTGTACGTCGAGTTGTAGTTGTACTTCGCGAAAATATTATCCTGCGCCACCACGCTCACTTTCGGCAAACGCGCCGCGCGATAGCCCTTGATCTCCAGCGTCTTCATCTGCATGTCGGATTCCAGGCGCCGCAACTCCGGGCTGTGCTCCAGCGCTTCTTCAATCGACGCGTCTTCAGAAACCGGAATCGAAATCGCCGCGCGCTCCTCCTGCGCCGCGCGCACCCGATCGTCCGGACCCATCCCCAGCACCTGCGCCAACATCGTCTCCGCCTCAATCAGGTTCGCCGCCAGCTTTCCGGCGCTGTTCTTCGCCTTTTGGACATTCAGATACGCCCTCTTCGATTCGAGCGGCAATTCGCGCCCCTCCGCCACGCGCGCGTCGATCAGCTCCTTCACCCGCGTCAAGCTGTCCACCTGGCCCTGCGCCGACGCCAGGCTATGCGCCGCCTGCTCTGCATCGAGGAACAGCGTCGCCACGCGGTACGCGGCTTCTTCCTGCCGCTTGGTGACGTCGATGGCCGCGCCCCGCAATCCTTCTTTCGCCTGCCCGACCTTGTAGCTCTGCGAACGGTCGAACAGCGACATATCCGTCCGCGCCTCAAAGATCGATGGTGGATTTCCGTCGATGGTGGTCGGGTAGCCAGGACTCCACGCATATCCACCGCCGCCATAAACCTTGGGGAAAAACGCATCCTTGGCAATCAGGATTTGTTCGCGTGCCTTCTGATAATCCAGACGCGCCAGCACCACATCCGGATTCTCCTTCAGCGCCAGGTCGAGCGCCTGCCGCAGCGTCAATGTCTTAACCTCCGCCGCCGCAAGGACCGCAAAAAAACCAAAAGCGAATAATTTCATGCCGACCTCATCTTCCCTTCCGACGTGCTACTCGTACCGCAGTGCCTCAGTAGGATTCAATCGCGAAGCCCTGCTCGCCGGCAACAGCCCGAACACCAGCCCCACTCCCAGCGAAACTGTGAACGCCACCGCAATCGACAGCGGCGAAATCGGAATCGCGAATTTATCCGTAAAGAACTGCACGCTGAGCGGAATCGCCACGCCGATCAGAATCCCCGCGACCCCGCCCACCAGGCTGATCAGCACCGCCTCCGCCAGAAATTGTTCCAGAATATCCCGCCGCGCCGCGCCCACCGCCATCCGCAATCCGATTTCGCGCGTCCGCTCGGTCACCGTCACCAGCATGATGTTCATGATACCGATGCCGGAAATCACCAGCGCGATCGCCGATACCAGAATCAGTACCGCGTTCAGGATCGCCGCAATTTGCCGCGCCGTGTCGAGAATGCCGTTGAGGTTCATCACGCTATAGTGCGCGCCCGCGCGGTGCCGGCTCTCGAGAATGGTCTGCACCATCTTCGTCGCCTGCTCCACCCCCGCCTGACTGCGGACCTCTACATACAAAGGATCGATCCGCTCAATCTGCGTGAAGTCTTTCAACACCGTGATCGGGATCAGGATGTTGTCGCCGGAAAGTTCCGTCGCGCCGAATGTGGATTGCTTCTCTTTGAACGTCCCGATAATCGTGAAAGGAAGACCATGCAGCTTTACGCTTCGTCCGATGGCGGCGGCCTGGCTCCCGAACAATCGCCGCGCCAGTTTTTCCGTCGGCAGCGCGACGTGTCCTCTTTCCACCACCTCGGTCGCGTCGAAAAATCGCCCCGTCAACAGCTCCAGATTGCGCACCACCGGGTAATACTGATCCGCGCCCAAAATGGCGATGTCTTCCTCGTGACCCTCCACGCGCATGCGGTCCAGGTTGTTCATCACCCCCGTCGCCGCCACGATGCGCGTCCCGAGTTGCTGCCGCACCGCCTCCACGTCGGCGATCTTCACGTAATCGGCGGCAGTGGCGGCCGTCGCGCTGTTGTTGCCCGCCTCGTAGTTCGCGATGATCAGGTTCGATCCGATGCGCTGGATCTGTTCCAGAATGTAATCCCGGCTGGTCAACGAAATCGTCACCACCAGAATCACGCTGGCGTTGCCGATCACCAGGCCCAGCGCCGTAAGGAAGGACCGGAACTTGTTCGCCCGCAGCGCCGCGACGCTCGATCGCATCGCCTCCAGGTGCGGGAAAAACCGCATCACGCCCCGATTTTTTTGAGCAGCGCCTCGGCCCGCTCCCGCGGCGGATCTTCTGGCGTCAACGGTGACTCCAGAAACCGTTTCAGCAGTTCCCGCGCGACATCCAGATCGCGTTTCTCTTTTATATAGGTTGCCGCGCGGTCGAACATCACCTTCGGGTTATTGGGAGCCATCCCCGCCGCTTGCTCGAACAGCGCGTCGCTTTCCTTCACCCGTCCGTGATTGGCCAGGTATCTCGCCAGCACCAGAATCCGCCCCACCTGTCGCGGAGCCAGCTCCGCCGCCCGCCGGAACTGCTGCTCGGCCTTGTCGTACTCCTTCTTGCGGTCGGCCACGATCCCCTGCGCATAATGCCCCTCTGCCTGATCCTGTTTGAGGATCGTCTGCGCCAGCGCTTCCGCCTTGGGCACGCCTCCTCCCAGGAACCCGGGAGCTTCCAGATAAAAATCGAGCAGATCCCCCAGCGCGTCCTTATCGGACGGGTCCAGTTGCACCGCTTTCTCGAACATCTGTCTGGCCTTCGACGCCAGTCCCGGAGCCGCGAACGGATTCGCCGTCTCCGCCCGCCGTCCGTAAGTCCGCCCCAGCCAGGAAACCAGCCGGGCGTTATTCGGATCCATCGCGACGCCCTTTTCCAACGCGTCCGAGGCCTTCTTATACTCGCCCAGCATGAACCAGTTCTGACCGATCAGCTGAAGTGCCGGCGCATCTTTGTGTGCCACAGCCACCAGGATGGCCAACGATTGCGCATACTCAGTCCGCTGGTACAGACTGTTGGCGCGCGTCCACTCCGGCGTAGCCGCGGAAGAAAACGCTGCAATCATTAAGCTTAGGACGCAAAACCGACGCATCACGAGGTAATCCTTTAGTTTACATCCTTTAGGATGAGCCAACCGCGCGCCAAGTTGCAGCTAGGGTAGTGCGTCAGCTCTTGTAGGGCCGCCAATTTTGGCGGCAGCCGCCCTTTCAAGGCGGCTTCGCGAGATAAGGATCAAAGTGTGTGACGCACTACACTAAGCGCCATACCAGGATCTTCTCCGAAATACCGCATGATAGAGCACCAGCAAGACCACGGAGCCGATCACCGCTACGAAGAGACTGTAGATATTGAGTCCGCTCACGCCGGGCGCTCCAAAGATATGGAACAGCCAGCCACCGGCAAAAGAACCGACGACACCCAGCAGGATGTCGAGCAGAATCCCCTCGCCTCTCCGGTTCACAATCTTGCTGCCGATGAAGCCCGCAACCAGACCGAGAACGATCCAGGCGAGAAATGACATCGTGTCCCCCGTCTGCCGTTGCGAAAAGGTTTCGCCGTAAACCCCGGTTGCGCACGCGAAACAGAGGGCAAGTGCAAAGATGCGATGTTTCATACCCCTACCCGAGCACGTCGGTGGCCAAGCAAAGGCCGGCAAACCATAAGTTGGCCACCCACCGAAGCTGAGCTGAAGCTTAAGGAGGCTGCTGAAAAAGTTGATGAAGAAACCGCTTCCTTTGGTCGCGGCGCGGCAAGTAGTTGATAGCGCTTTCGAGCCCTAACCGAGCCGTGACCAAAGGGAGCGGTTTCATCGACTTTTTCAGCAGCCTCTTAGAGACGCCGCGAGACTACGAGCTTTTCAAGCCCGGGAGGGTCGAAAGAGACCGAAGGGAACGGCATGAAGTGACACCTTCGCGAAATCCAAAAACGAGTTTCGCACGCATCGAGCGCGAGCGGCGCCTGATTCATCCTGCCCAACTTCCTGGAGCTTAGCGCGAAAACAATGCGTATATAATGCAAATAGAGTGCGGATTTTGCCGGTATCCGGGTGGCCACCTCATGGTTTGTCAGGGGTTTTGCATGGCAACCTACGTGCTGAGCGAAAGCAATGTCCTAGCGTTAAAGGCGGATGAAAGCATAAGCGAGGAGGCTTACTCGCAATGATAAAAATCATCCTTATTACCGTCGCCTCTGTGGCCTCTGCGTTTTGCGGCTCGATCCCTCTCGGTAGCGCCGCTAGTTTTTCCGTCTTGGGTGGCTCCACTGTGACCAAAACCGGATCAACCACCATCGAAGGGAGCCTTGGGCTTTATCCAGGTACTTCGATCGGGGAAGCCGGCATAACCGTCAATGGAACCGCGGCGTCGCTCAGCCCGGCGGTATTTACAAATGACGCCACCGCGACACAGGCGGTCCGATCTCACAACCGCGAGTAACAGTCTTAGATTAGGATAACCACAAATGAGAAACACATTCGACAGATGCGCCGCGCGGATCGTCCTCATGATCGCGCCCGCCGCGTTTTCTATAACCCATGTCTCGGCAGGCCCGATCCTTGGAACGAATGGGAGTACTTTTGCGATCCTGGGTGGTGCGGGGGTGGCCGTTAGCGGCACCGGGTCCGTCATCACCGGGAGTGTGGGTGGCTGTTGCAACGCTACCTCCGTCACCGGCTATCCAGGAGCTTTCACGGACTCTGGTGGAACCGTATACGACACTGGAACGCTCCCTACCGCAACTGAGACAGGGGGGCAAGCTGACTTACTCGCCGCGATCAATGCCCTCAACGCCCTGGGTCCGGTTACTGCCGAATCGACGTTGAATGGCAAGACGCTCACGCCGGGCTACTATTCCATTGGGGCGACGACCCTCACGGGAACTCTCACTCTCAACGCCGAAGGCAACTCCAATGCGCTGTTTGTTATCTTTGGATCGAGCTCGCTGACGACTGACGGCGGCTCGGATGTTCAAATAATCAATGACGGTTCAGGCGCCGGGATAGGGGTGTATTGGGTGATGACGGCATCCGCGTTTCTCGGTAACACCACGGGTGACTCTACGTTTTATGGAAATATTCTCGCAAATGGCACCATCACTCTGGGTTCCGGCGTAACGGATTCCTGCGGTAGTCTCTTGACGCAGGTTGATTCGGTGACACTGGCAGGCGCCGACACCGTCGGGATCGGTTGCCAAAACGGCGGTTCTCTGGTCAATGGCGTCATCACCGCCCTACCCTCTTCCGCCGTTCCGGAACCCAGCACTTTATTCTTGTTGGCCCCCGGTCTCGCCGGCTTGGTAATACTGCGATCAAGGTTGGCAAAGTAACGCGCTGGGTAGAGCGTCGCAGATACCGTGCTCTAGGCGCGCAGTAGCGTTTGCCATGCGCCGGAGCCCTGGAAAAACAGCAAAGCCCGGTCGAATTTCAGCAACCTCTTGAGCCCGCAGCCGACTTCTTTCCGAGCCGTGACCGCAGCGAGCGGTTTCCCGACACTGTTTTCGAGTCACCGGAACCGCCATGCGTAAGCATGCGGACAGACGTCAACCCTTCTGCTGTCGGACCGGGATACACCACTGGCGCACACCGCAACGAACGTCTTCCGTAGCCCCTGAGTAAACTCGCCCCGTCGCCCCTCCATGAGTAAAATGGAGGAACCTATGCAACCGGAAAGTTGTGACATCGGACTCATCGGCCTCGCCGTGATGGGTCAGAACCTCGTCCTCAATATGAACGACCACGGATACAAAGTCGCGGTGTTCAACCGCACGGTATCCAAGGTCGACGACTTCATCACTCATGAAGCCGCCGGCACGCACGTCGTCGGCGCGCACACCATCGAGGAGCTCATCGGCGCATTGAAGCGTCCCCGCCGCGTCATGATGATGGTGAAAGCCGGCGACACCGTCGATCAGGTAATCGAAGAACTGGTGCCGCATCTGGAGAAAGGCGACATTATCATTGACGGCGGCAATTCGCATTACCCCGACACCAACCGCCGGACCCGCGATCTGGCCGCCAAAGGCATCTTGTTTATCGGCACCGGTGTTTCCGGAGGCGAGGAAGGCGCGCGTCACGGCCCCTCCATCATGCCCGGCGGTAATCCCTCGGCGTGGCCTTATGTGAAGGAAATTTTCCAGGCCATCGCCGCCAAAGTGGAAGACGGCACGCCGTGCTGCGACTGGGTCGGTGAAGAAGGCGCCGGCCATTACGTGAAGATGGTTCACAACGGCATCGAGTACGGCGATATGCAATTAATCTGCGAAGCCTACCAGTTGCTCGAAACCGGGCTCGGCCTCAGCGTGGACGAATTGCACGACGTTTTCACCGAGTGGAATAAAGGCGAGCTCGACAGCTACCTGATCGAGATCACCGCGGAGATCTTCACCAAGAAGGACGACGACGGCGCGCCCCTGGTCGACAAGATTCTCGACACCGCCGGACAAAAAGGCACCGGGAAGTGGACCGGCATCGACGCGCTGAATCTTGGCACGCCCGTAACCCTGATCGGCGAAGCGGTGTTCGCGCGCTGCGTCTCCGCGATTAAAGAGGAGCGCGTCGCCGCCTCGAAGGTCCTGAACGGACCCAAGCCGACGCCCGCCACCGATCGCAAGGAATTTATCGAACGCGTCCGCTGCGCCTTGTACTGCTCCAAAATGATTTCCTACGCGCAAGGCTACATGCTGCTGAGGGAAGCGGCGAAGGAGCAGAAGTGGAACCTCAACTACGGAGGCATTGCGCTGATGTGGCGCGGAGGCTGCATCATTCGCAGCCGCTTCCTCGGCAAGATCAAGGAAGCCTACGACAAGGATCCGAACCTCACCAACCTGCTGCTCAACGATTTCTTCAGCGGCGTGTTGAACAATTATCAGGGCCTGTGGCGCCAGGCGGTCGTCCAGGCGATTCAGTATGGAGTGCCCACGCCGGCGTTTTCCACCGCGCTCGCGTTTTTCGACGGCTACCGCTCCGCCAGGCTGCCAGCGAATCTGTTGCAGGCGCAGCGCGACTTTTTTGGCGCGCATACTTATGAGCGAGTCGATCAGCCTCGCGGCAAATTCTTCCACACCAACTGGACCGGCCGCGGAGGCCGTGTCTCTTCGACCACCTATAACGTGTAATTTATGGTCATTTAAGGCTTCTTCGACGCACGTTTTTGGCAACTTATAGTCATTTAAGAGGGGATTATTATCATGAATTATGGATTTGAGATCCGCCCGGCCGGCGGACTGGACTTTCTCGCGCTTGGCGCGCTGGTAAACCGGCTGGACCCCGGCGTCATCCCCTGGCGCAAAGCGACCCACTGCGATATCCACGTCAGCGGAGGCGAATATAACGTCGCGGCGAACCTGTCTGATTGCTTCAGGTTACAAACCGGCGTCGCCAGCGCGATGGTCGATTACCCTCTTGGCGATCTAATCGCGGAGCGAGTGCGCGCCATGGGCGTGAAGCCTTTTTACAAGCATTTTCAACACGATGGCGTGAATGGACCCAACATGGCAACCGTCTACAGCGACCGTGGCCAAGGCGTCCGTGCTCCCGTGGTTTTTTACAACCGTTCGAATGAAGCGGCGGGCCGTTTGAAGCCGGGTGATTTTGATTGGAGCGCGATTTTCGCGGGTGGTCTGCGGTGGTTCCATAGCGGAGGCATTTTCGCTGCCCTTTCCCCCTCGACTGCGGAGCTGGCAATTGAAGGAATGCAAGCCGCCAAAGCCGCGGGAGCTATTGTTTCCTTTGATTTGAACTATCGCGAGAAACTTTGGAATATCCACGGAGGACATAAGAGGGCGCTGGAAATCATTAGCAGGATTGTCAATAATGTCGATGTATTAGTCGGTAATGAAGAGGACCTGCAAAAAGGCCTGGGAATTCCCGGCCCGGAGGTTGCCGCCGGAAAATCCAAACTGGACCCCTCGGCATTTTTTGCCATGATCGATAACGTGATCGCTCAACATCCTCAAATCAAGGTAGTTGCCACCACGCTGCGGGAAGTGCATTCAACTAATCGTCACAGTTGGGGAGCGGTGGCATGGATGAACGGGAGGACCTTCGTCTCGCCGACCGCGGAACTGGACGTGCTTGACCGGGTGGGCGGCGGCGATGGTTTCGCTGCGGGATTCATTTATGGATTGTTGAATGGTGAGTCTCCCGAAGAGGCGGTGAAACTTGGCTGGGCCCATGGCGCTTTGCTGACAACATTCCCCGGCGATACCACGATGGCGACTCTCGAGCAGGTTCGCGCGTTCGCGAAGGGCGGATCCGCGCGGATTCAACGGTAACGGTAACTTACTCAGAAATTCATCGAAAGTTGTTGAAATCCTGTCGCGAGTTGGTATACAGTGGCTTAAACGCAGTTACTCAAGGTCTGAGGAGGTTCCATGTGGAAGTGGGTGAGTTCCATAGCGCTGTTTTTCCTTTTGATTCCCGCCGTATTCGCGCAATCCGATAACGGTTCCATCGCCGGATTCGCGAAAGATCCTTCGGGCGCCGTTATTCCCAAGGCAAAAGTCACAGTCCGGAGCGAGGGCACCGGCGAAACACACGTGGTGGCGACAAACGAGTCGGGCTATTACACGGTCACCAATATTGCGCCGAATTTCTATACGGTGACGGTGGAAGCCTCGGGGTTTAAGAAGTTCACCAGCACGCATAACCGGCTGGATCCGAACACGGCGCTTTCGCTCGACGCGGCGCTCGCGGTCGGCGCGGCCTCAGAAACGGTGGAAGTGAGCGCCTCGGCGACGGTCTTACAGACCGAATCGGCGGCGGTGCAGGACGAGGTGACCGGAAAACAGATCGACATGCAGGAATTGAACGGCCGCGATCCGCTGTACATCGCACAGTTGATTCCCGGCATGCGGTCCAGCGGTACGCTGGGCGATTTCAACTTTGGCGTCGCTCCTGGCAACCCTTTCTCAGTCAACGGAGCGCGCGCGCAGGACACCTCGATCACCATCGATAGCGCGCCTGCAATGCGCACTCGCGCCAACGGCGCGGTGATCGGCGCTCCGAACGTCGATGCAACCGAAGAGATTCAGGTACTGACCGCCGATTACCAGGCCGAATACGGCCGCGCGGCGGGTGGCCAAATCCGCTTGGTCAGCAAAAGCGGCACCACGGACTTTCACGGCGGTTTGTACGAATATATACGCAATTCCGCGATGAACGCGAACACCTGGACGCGCAACCAGAGCATCGTCACGGACTTCACGCAGCCTCTGCGGTACAACAATTTCGGCGGCACCATCGGCGGCCCGGTGTGGGTGAAGGGAATGCCCGACAGGTACCGGCAGAAGTTCTTTTTCTTCGTGGCCGAAGACTGGATCCGCTACCGGCTTGGCGACTACTCGACGGAATCGGATCCGACACCGGCCATGGTGCAGGGCAATTTCAGCGCGTTCTTGAGCCCTAATCCGTGGTACAAAACCGGAACGTTGATCTATGATCCGACCACCTGCTCGAAGGTGGGTAGCTCGAGCTGCGTTCCTTTCCCCGGCAACATCATTCCAACCACGTCGCTGAGCCACAACGGTACGGCCATTTTGAGCGCATACCCGACTCCGACGCCGGGTTTCCAGATCGGCGCGACAAACTGGATCGGTACGGCGCCGCACCCCATCAACCAGCGCAAGGGCACGCTCGATTTCGACATCATCGTGAATCAGGCGAACAAGATCACCGCGCGCAGGACCGATGTTTCGTACTTCGAATATCAGCCCTTCGATCAAGGTTCGGGCCTCACTGGAAAGTACTTCAAGCGGCCGAACCAGACCACTACGTTGTCGTTGATTTCGACTATCACTCCGACACTCATTAACGAAGCGCGGCTGACGCTCAGCATCGACGACGTCTACATTCCCGTGAATGCATCGTTGCCGGGATTCAACCGCCAGGATTTCGGAATCGACTACCCGTACCTGATGCCGTACGGAAAAGACTATCCGAACAAAATTCCGACGGTCAGCATTCCGGGCGGTTTTTACGGCCTGGCGGGCGGCCCCTATCCGTCGCACTCCTCGGGCACGATCTGGACTTATGGAGACACCATTACGAAAGTCGCGGGCAACCACACGATTAAGGCTGGATTCCTGATCGAGTATTCAGGGGAGAACGATGGCGATCAGATCAACGTGGCCACGGTGCCAGGCGGCGCGAGCGATCAGAATGGCACCTTCCAATTCAGCGATACTCGCACGGGTTACGGCGCGACTTCCGGCGTCGGCATCGCGAACCTCGCGCTCGGCTTGGCCGATAGCTACACGGAAATCGGCAAGCGCGCTCTGACCATCTGGCGCGCGTACATGAGCGAAGCGTTCGTCCAGGATTCCTGGAAGGTGACCAGCAAACTGCACGTCGATTATGGAATTCGCTGGACCATGATTCAGGGCTTCCACCCGCTGTGGGGCAACGCCGATTATTTCGACGGCAAAGTGTACAATCCGGCGAATGCGGTTACGGTGAACAGCGCCGGCAACGTGGAGCTGGGAACGGGCAATCCCTATAATGGCGTGGTCATCCCGGGAATCAGCTCCTTCCCGCAGGCGGCAGTGGGCCGCGTGCTGGCCGCAACGCCGGGCCAAAACGCTGTCTGCGACGGCGCGACTTGCGGCGGCTTGTTCGATCCGAGTATTCATCAAAGCTATATCAATAACAGCAACAGCTGGCAGCCGCGCGTGGGTCTTGCCTACCAGCTCAGCGAGAAGACGGTCTTGCGCGCCGGAATCGGCGAGTTTGTGACCCGCATGGGACTGCTGGACAATGTTTTCCCTGGGGGAAACTCCCCGTTCCAGCCGTTCGTAACCGTGACCAACGTTTCGGTGGACGCTCCGGGCGCGGCGCTGACCTCAACCACGGCAGCTCCGCTGACGATCACGACATTGAATCCGAATTTGAAGCCTCCGACGGCGTGGAACTATAACGTCACGGTGCAGCGTCAGCTCTTCCTGCATTCCGTGCTGACGGCCGCCTACGTCGGGCACCACGGCGACCACGGGTGGCAGGTTTACGACATCAACCAGCCTCAAGCGGGCACTGTCGTTTCGGGTGTCAACGTCAACCAGGCGCGTCCGTACAAGGGGTTCGCCGCCATTCAGGAAGAAGAGAGCGTGGTGAATTCGGAGTACAACAGCTTTCAGTTGGCTTGGGAGCGCCGGTTCTTCAATAATTCGAGCTTTGGCTTCTCGTACACGCTCTCCAAGAGCATGGACAACGGGTCGAACTATCGCGACATTGTTGCCGATACCTACAACACCAGCAATATGTGGGGTCCGTCGGAATTCGATGCGCGGCACATGGTGATCATCAACTACATTTACGGCATTCCGTTCTTCAAGAACAACCGGTGGGCCGGCGGATGGTCGCTCGCGGGCACGGCGCAGTTCCAGACCGGCGCGCCTTGCGGGATCGGAGCCAACAACGACTACGCGGGTGTCGGCGAAGTCGGCAGCTTGGGTTGCGGATCTGAAGGCGAGTTCTGGAATCTGAACGGTCCGGTCACTATCCATACGGGCGCGTTCGCGGGGCCCGCGGCGAACTCGAATTCGGTGCACTACTTCACCGCGAACGTGACCCAGCCGACCGCCGACTCCTTCGTTCTCCAACCGGGCGTCCGCGACTCGGTTTATCAGCCTGGCTTCCAGGATTGGAACCTCTCGTTGTTCAAGACGTTCAAGATCAACGAGCGGTATGGATTCCAGTTCCGCGCGGAGTGCTACGACCTCCCGAATCACCCGAACCTGAGCGGTCCGAACTTGACCGCGACGTCGAGCCTGTTGGGCGAAATCACCAGCAAGACGACGTTATTCCGGGCGCTGCAGTTGTCGCTGAGGTTCTACTTCTAAGGAGTCAGGAGTCAGAATGCGGCTCTTGGGGTTGGCTCCGGGGCTGCGTTTTGTTTGAGCTCGGCGCCGACTTGCCGGGCGTCGCCACGAGTGGCGACGCGGCACGTCTGGGGACGTGCGCCACTAAGACCAAAGCTTCACCCGCGCCAGCGGATGCCTAGGTCCAGGGATTTGCGGCAGTAGTCGAGGCTGCGCTCCATGTGATCCAGCTGCTGGATTTTCAGGGCTTCCATGAAGCGGTCGCGCTGGCCGGTGACGTCTTCCATGATATGGGGTTGATCATACGGCTTGCCGCGCTTGGCCAGCGTCAGGAATCTGGCCAGATCGCGGGAACGGGCGCGGGGGAAATACCTGGTCCAGAAATCGTTGGTATAGACGGGAAGCACGACGGGCGGCCGGGCGGTGATCGGTTTGCAGTAAATATAGACGGACGGCGCCAGAATTTCGGCGGCCCGGGCGACGATGGCTTTGAAATCGTTGGTGCCATCACCCAAAGGGACCCACTGCACGGCGATGCCGCCGGGTTCTTCGTAGACCAC
>JBEKOZ010000054.1:0-13185 GCA_049521275.1 Bryobacteraceae bacterium
GCGCTCCCCACTCTGCGCTGATCTTGTCGCACGGCACGCCCCAGACTTTTTCGGTATACGACTTGAAAAATGTGCCGTACAGTTCGCGCCCGAAGCGGTTGATGAAGAACTGCTCCAGCGTTTTCTCGTTTTTGATCGGAAACAAGGCGCTGTGCACATAGCTCACCCCGATTTTGAAGGTGCGCCACAAGCCCAGATTCAGCAGCGTGTTCTTACTGAGAGAAATCGGATAATCGAAAAACCTGCGTAGATAATAGATGCGCGACTTGCGCCCACGCAGCAGCATCACGCTATCGGCCGCCGCCGGATCGGGACCAGCCGCGGAGGGCGTGACCTCCGTTTCCATACCGTGATACCGGATGGCCGCCGGACCCTCCGCCGACGCCTCCAGCGGTAGCATCTTCAACCACCACTCCATCACCCGGTCGGACTTCGAAAAGAACCTGTGGCCGCCGATGTCGATGCGGTTGCCCCTATAGTTCACGGTGCGGGAAATTCCGCCCATGCAAGCGCCTTTTTCGAGCACGATCGGTTTGATTTGGGTCCGGGTGAGCAACTCGTACGCGGCTGTCAATCCGGCGGGACCTGCGCCGATGATAATAGCCTTCTGCTGGTTCATTCAGGCCGAAACGGGGTGCCTCTAAATTTTAACACAAGGTGCTCGTGAGTCCATCGGTGGGGCAAGGCCATGCCGTTAGAGACAGTTTCTTATTTTTTAGGCAGTTACTCGGTCCTTGGGAGCGGAAAAAAGAAGCTCCCGGCGCTCTCGGCTATACGACCTCTGCTGCCGATGGATATTGGTGGTGCGGTCCCGAATATGAGCGAACTCGAATTGCAGACCCGGCCCTTCTTCAGGCTTAATGTTGCCTCGAACGCGATCAACCGCGCGGTGGTGCGGAGCCGCACGCGGGAGGAACTGCTCAACGAAGTGGTTCGCGTTCTAGTGGAGACCGGCGGGTTCGCCATGGCATCGATCGCATGGCGCGATCCGGCGACGAACCGGCTAGTCCGGGCGGCGCAGTGCGGATCCAGCAACGGCTGCTCGCGCCAAGACCCCGCCGAAACTGCTTTTCGCGAGGGAATTCCCTATGTTTCAAACGACTTCCAGAACGATCCACGGATGCTGCCGGCGGCCGCTTTCCCCCTCGAAATCGGCGGATCGCGGTTTGGAGTACTCTCGGTTTTCGCCCCGGAGCCCGGCATGTTCGGCGCCGATCAGGTGGAGTTGCTCCAGCAAATCTCGCTCGATCTGGCGTTTGGCATCCAGCATTTGGACGGCGAGGAGCAACGACGAAAGGCGGAGGCGGCGCTTTCCGCCAGCGAACAAAACCTGAAACTGGCGATGGACGCGGCGGGGCTGGGCACGTTCGATTGGAACCTCGAGACCGGAAAGGCCGTTTGGAGCGGACATCACGAGCAGATGTTCGGCTTCGAGCCCGGAGGCTTCGACGGGACCCACGCCGGATTCGAGAAATGTGTCCATCCGGAGGATTTGCCCAAACTCCGGCGCGCGGTTGACGCGGCGCGCGACTCAGGCGGCGCCTTTTCTCAGGAGCTTCGCGTCGTCTGGCCGGACGGCAGCGAGCACTGGGTCCTGGGCCAGGGCGGGTTCCTGTACAGCGACTCCGGCCGCCCCATCCGCAAATACGGCGTCGTGTTGGATATCAGCGAGCGGAAGCGCGTCGAAGCGGCCTTGCTCGAAAGCGAGGCGAGGCTGCAGCAGGCGGTTCGTGTGGCCAATATCGGCATTTTCGACCACGACCATATCTCCGACACCATTTATGCCTCGCCGCGAGACCGTGAGATCAACGGCATTGACCCCGAGGTGCCCATCACGCTGCCGGCGTTTATCGCATGCGTCCACCCCGGCGACCGGGAGAGAATCGGCGCGGCCGTCCAGAGGTCGCTCGACCCCGCGGGGGATGGTTTTTTCGATGTGGAGAACCGGCTGCTTCTGCCCGACGGAACCACCCGCTGGACCAGCACCCGGGCACAGACGTTCTTTGAAAATGAAGGCTCGGCGCGGCGTCCGGTGCGAACCGTGGGCGCCGTCAGAGAGATTACCGAGCAAAAACTGGCCGAGGATGAGCAAAAGAAACTGACGGCGCTGGTGGCCATGAACCGCGACTTCATCGGCATCTGCACGCTCGAGGGCCAAGGCGTCTACCTCAACCAGGCCGGGTCGGATCTGGTGGGATTGTCCACAGCGGAGATATCTCAGGCGCGCGTCGTCGACGGTTTCGCGGAAACCCATCGCAAACAGGCGTCGGATGAAATATTCCCGGCGCTGTTTAAGAGCGGATACTGGCGCGGTGAATCGCGCTTTCGGCACTTCAAAACGGGAGAGCCGATCGATGTCGAAATCACCGCTTTTGTAGTTCGGGGTGAAGACGACGCCCCGCTTTACGTCGCCACCATTGCGCGCGATATTCGCGAGCTGAAGCGCAGCGAAGAAGAAAAAGCGAGGCTGAAGGACAAACTGTTTCAGGCGCAGAAGATGGAGTCGATCGGCCGCCTGGCGGGCGGTGTGGCGCACGACTTCAATAACCTGCTGACCGTGATCAACGGTCACAGCCACCTGCTGCTGGCCAGGCTGAGCGCCGACGATCCACTGCGGGAGAAAATCGCGGAAATCAACAATGCCGGGGAAAGCGCGGCGGCGTTGACCCGGCAACTCCTGGCTTACAGCCGCAAGCAAGTCCTCGAGCCGCGCGTGCTGGATCTCAACCACGCAGTCGAGGACACGCAGCCCATGCTCCAGCGCCTTTTGGGCGAGGGCGTGGAGGTGCGCGTCCGGCTCAATGCGGCGACCGGTTTGGTGCACGCGGATCCGCATCAACTGGAGCGGATCCTCATGAATCTTGCGGTGAATGCCCGGGATGCAATGCCTGGAGGGGGCAGCCTGGTCATGGAAACCGCCGGCGTCGAACTGGACTCTCACTACGCCGACTTGCACCCGGACGTGCGCGCGGGCCGCTATGTGATGCTCGCCGTGACCGACACCGGCATGGGCATGGACGACGAAACGCGGCGGCGCGTCTTCGAACCGTTCTTCACGACCAAGCCGGTCGGTCAAGGCACCGGGCTCGGACTAGCGACTGTCCAGGGCATTGTGGCGCAGAGCGGCGGCCACATCGAAGTCTCGAGCGAACCGGGCAAGGGGACAACCTTCAAGATCTACCTGCCGGCCTTGGACGACGCGGCCGTGGAGGCGGCGAGACCGGCCGGTTTCCAGGTGCCGGGTGGGACGGAAACCGTCCTGGTGGTGGAGGATCTCGCGGCCGTCCTCGAGTACGTGGCGGTGGCGTTGCGGGCGTATGGCTACCGCGTGATTCCCGCGGGCACGTCCGACGAGGCGCTGCGAATTTGTGAGCGGAACCACGAGCCCATCCATATGGTTCTCACCGACGTGGTGATGCCGAAGCTCAGCGGTCCGGAACTGGTGAAGCAGTTGGCCGAACACCGGCCGGAGATGAAGGTGCTGTTCATGTCCGGCTACAGCGAAAACCCCGCGGTTTTGAAGAGCGGCGAAGGCCAAGCGATCCATTTCATCGCGAAGCCGTTCAGTCCCCAGGAATTAGCCGCCAAAGTCCGGGAAGTGCTCAACCCGCCCTCGCGGGCAGCGCGAATCTTGGTGGCCGACGATGAGGCCGGAGTGCGCGGTTTTCTGCGCGATGTGCTCGAACAAGGGGGCTATGACGTGGTCGAAGCCGAAAACGGCAAGCGGGCCCTCCAGGCGGTGCGCGTCGGACAGGTGGACCTGGTCATCACGGACCTGGTGATGCCGGAGCAGGAAGGGATCGAAACCATGCAGGCGTTGCGCAAGATCGCACCCGGCATCCCGGTCATCGCCATCTCCGGCGCCTTCGGGGGCCAGTACCTGAAGCACGCCGTGCTCAGCAAGCCAGTCAGCGCCGAACAGCTGCTGGACAGCGTGTCGACAGCGCTGACGCACCACTAGCACGACACCTCACCTCGTCTGCCCAAGGGCGGTCGCGTTCGGCAAATTGTAGGACCGCTTCCTTCCTATTGACGAGCCGCGGGAAACGTTGTACACTCCTGTAGTCTACCAAAAGGGAGGCGGTTCTGGCGAACGAAAACCCCGATGTACTGCACGGTTCTCTGGTCCTGATGGTGCTCCGGACTCTGGACGCGCTCGGCCCTCAACATGGGTGGGGAATCGCCCGGCGCATCGAGCAAATGAGCGGCGACCTGCTGGCGTTGAATCAGGGAACGCTCTACCCGGCTTTGCTGCGCATGGAGCAGTCGGGATGGATCACCTCCAAGTGGGGCGTTTCTGAAAACAACCGGCGCGCCCGGTTCTACACCATCACCCGAGCCGGCCGGAAGCAGCTATCGAGCGAAGCCGACAACTGGGAGCGCACCTCCGGCATCATCGCCAGATTCCTGAAGCCGTCGAGCGAAACATCGTGACATGGCTGCGTATATTCGGGAGCCGGCTGTGGGGTTTTTTTCGAAAGAAGAACCGGGAACAGGATCTGGACGACGAGCTGGCGTTTCATTTGCAAATGGAAACGGACGACCAGCTTAAAAAAGGCATGAATCCGCAGGAAGCGCGCTTCGCGGCTTTGCGGCAATTCGGCGGCGTCTCGCGAACCAAGGAAGTCTACCGGGAACAGAGAGGATTACCGATGATCGAGACCACTTTGCGCGACCTTCGCTACGGCTGGCGGATGCTGATGAGAACGCCCGGATTTACCGCCGCCGCGGTGCTGACGCTGGGTCTCGGCATCGGTGCGAACACCTATATTTTCAGCATCGTGGATGCCCTATTGATCCGGCCGCTGGAATTTTCGGATCCGGCCAAACCGGTCGCGCTGTGGGAACGCGTGTCGTCGACCGGCAACTACCGGAACGAGCTTGCTCCGGCGAATTTCCTCGATTGGCAGGCTCAGAATCACGTCTTCGATCACATCGCGGCGCAAAGCTGGTGGGACGCCAACCTCGGTGGCGTCGAGCACCCCGAGCACCTGGTTGGAATTCAGGTAACTCCCGATTTCTTCGCGGCGCTCGAGGCGCAGCCGGTATTGGGACGCACCTTTCTGCCGGAGGAAGGCACGCCGGGAAAAGACCATGTCGCGATGCTGAGTTATGGGCTGTGGCAAGACCACTTCGCCGCCGATCCCTCGATCGCCGGCAAGCCCGTGTTGCTCAACGGAACGGAGTACACCGTTGTCGGCGTGATGGGTTCCAATTTCAACTACCCATCCGGGGCTCAGGTGTGGGCTCCGCTGGCCTTCACGCCGTTTCAGCAACACGACCGCGGTTCTCACGATTTGCTGGGCATCGCGCATTTGCGTGCGGGAGTCAGCCGGGAGCAGGCGCAGGCCGAAATGAGCGCGATCGCGGCGCGGCTGGCGCGACAATATCCCGAAAGCAACACCGGCCGCGATGCCAATGTGATGCCGCTGCTCGAGAGCGTGGTCGGCCAGGAGCGGGCGCCGTTCCTGGTCCTGCTGGCGGCGGTTGGGATCGTGCTGCTGATCGCCTGCGCCAATATTTCCAATCTATTGCTGGCGCGTGCGAGCAGCCGCCAGCGCGAAATGGCGATTCGCGCCGCTTTGGGCGCTTCCAGGCCAAGCTTGATCCGCCAATGGCTTGTCGAAAGTCTGCTGTTGGGATTGCTGGGTGGCGTCTTGGGCGTGTTGCTCGCATTCTTCTGCCTGAAGGCCCAAGTCATCCGCATCCCGCCCGAGTTCGCGGTCATGATCCTGGGCTGGGACAAGATCGCGATCAATATGCCTGTGCTGCTGTTCACCTCCGCGGTCTCGATCGGGACCGGGTTGATCTTCGGATTCCTCCCGGCCTTGCGCGCCTCGCGGCTGAACGTCGGCGACAGGCTCAAAGAGGGAGCGCCCTCCGCTGGTGTCGGGCGAAGCCGCAGCTGGTTGCGCAATGCGTTGATCGTCGCGGAAGTCGGGCTTTCGGTGGCGCTGCTGGCCACCGCGGGGCTGATGATGAAAACCTTCGTATCTTTGGAGCGGGTTGCTCCCGGATTCAATTCGGACCGGCTACTCACCATGTTCGTCGCTCTACCGGAGGCCCGATACACTTCCGGCCAGCAGCGGGCGAGCTTCTTTGAGCAGCTCATCGAGCGCGTGGCGACTCTCCCCGGAGTCGAAAGCGCGGCGGCCGCGAACATGCTCCCCTTGGGCGGCATGAATCGGACTTCTACCTTTCGCATCGAAGGCCGGCCGGAGCCCAAGCCGGAAGAGGAACCGGAAGCCAACGACCGCAGCGTCAGCAGCTCTTATTTCCGGACCATGCAAATACCGATTCTTCGCGGGCGCGAGTTTACCGCCCAGGACTCCGCCACCAGCCAGCCGGTGGTTGCCGTCAACGAAGCGTTCGCCAGGCACTACTGGCCTGGAGAAAACCCGCTCGGGAAGCGGATGCGCTTCAGCGGACTGGTGGAAACGCACCCCTGGCGAATCGTGGTGGCCGTCGTCGGCAATATCAGAAGCCAGTTGGATCAGCCCGCACCCGACGAGATGTATTTCCCGTTACGCCAGCAAACGGAGAGCACCATGGCGCTGGTGGTCCGGACATCGCCCGATCCGCGCACTCTGGCCGAAAGCGTTCGCGCGCAGGTTCTCGCCCTCGATCGCGACCAGCCGGTGTTCCGCGTCATGACCATGGAGGATTTGCTCTCCTTCTCGGTCACCCCGCAGAGGATCGGCGGCACGCTCATGGGCGCCTTCGCCGGATTTGCGCTGCTGCTGGCCGCGATGGGGCTCTTCGGCGTGATCGCCTACACGGTGACCGAGCGCACCCACGAAATCGGCATCCGCATGGCTCTCGGAGCCAAGCCGGGGGAAGTCTGCCGCCTGGTGGTCGGCCAGGGAATGACGCTCGCGTTGATCGGTTTGTTGTTGGGATTGCCGCTCGCGCTGGGGATGGGCCGCGCGGCAGCCGGCCTGCTTTACGGAGTTGCGCCGGACGACTTCGCGACGTTCGCCGGGGTCGCCGCTATACTTGCCATCGTTGCGCTCGCTGCCTGTTACATCCCGGCGCGCCGCGCCATGCGAGTCGATCCAGTAGTCGCGCTGAGAGGCGACTGAGGCAGTCACCACTTCAGCCCGCAGCCTCGCGCGATGGCGATGAGAATGCGTCTTGTGGCGCACGCACTCTTTGCGTGCCGCGTCGAGACTCGTCTCGACGCCTGCCCCGCCGCAATCTAGCGCACATAGTGGAACCGAACCAGGTAAATGTTCTCGCCTTTACCGTGCTTCGCCACTTTAAGCAGATCGACAACACCCAGAAATCCCGACTCGCGCGCCAACATGGGAGTGATATCCGGAAAACCGATCTGCTCGATCGAATCCACCACGATCTCACCTTCTTCCATGCGGTACCGGTTGCCCACTTTCACGTGGGGACGCTTCCAGATGCGCACACTGCAAGTAATTTCCCCGCGCCGAACCCCCTCGCGCAGCCGCTTGGTGAACACCATGAAAACTTCTACCCGCTATTAAAAGCCAGCCTCACCGCCCCCCGTGAAACCGTCCGAATCCGTAAGCCAGCATCAGCGACATGCTCAGCACGCCCGCCCCCAGCACCAGCACATGCGCGGTCTTCCGCAGATCGAAACTGCCGACCCGGCAGACCAGCACGTAGCCGACCGCCAGGTTGAAGAAGCCCCATAGGACATTTACGATCGCCGACGACAAGCCTTCCCCCGGCGGCGACGCGAAGGGGCTCTGGAAGGAATGCCCCGAGATCCCATTGCCAAAATGAGGCAGCGCGTTCGCGAGGAATGCGCCCCCGAAGAAGTACGCCACATAGTGGTACCAGCGCATGGTTGCTCCTTTACCAAACAGTATGCCGTTTTATGATAGGTACATGGAAAACGCGGCAGAACTCGGCACGGTGGAAGGCGCCGATGGCATTCTCACCATCCGCGGCGGCGGCAATGTGCGTGGATGGAACGGCATTCGCTACAAGTCGGGCCTTTCGGCGAAAAATGTAGGATCGAAGAAACTATCCATGAACGTCGCCACCATCCCGCCCGGCGGCATCGCCTATGCGCACATCCACGTGGACTTCGAAGTGATGCTCTACATCCTCGCCGGCCGCGTCCGCCATGAATACGGCCCGGCCTTGGAACATTCTCTGGAGAATGAAGCCGGCGACTTTATCTTCATCGAGCCCGGCGTCCCGCACGAAGTCTTCAACATCAGCGACACCGATCCCGTCGTGGCCGTCGTTGCCCGATCCGACGCCAGCGAGTGGGAGCACATCGTAAACTTCACCCGCCCGGCTACTTCTTCGGCGGGTTGATCATGATGTGCGCTCCGGCGGTCCCCGCGGACATCAGCCACGGCGCGTTGTCGCTAGCCTTGGTCGAGAGGCCGGTCGATTCCGGTGTGGCGAAGGGCACATAGATCACCCATCGCAGGTAGGAGTCCGTAACTTTTCCGGTGGCCGCATCAAAGCCGGTCCCCGTCAGTACATAAAGCGTTCTGGGCGCGCGCGGCAGCGAAAGTCTCCCTTCCGCGACTTCCTTCCAGCGGATGTCGTTGCGCTGCTGACCGGTAATCTTCTGCGCCAGCAGTTCGCGGCCGCGGGCCATGTACGGTTCCAGCTCCCGGTGATAACAGGCCACGCTGAAGGCACTCTTCGCCGGGTCGCTCGCCAGGCAGATGAGTTCGTTCTTGCCCTCGCGAAGCGTGACCAGTGCTCCCTTGGAATTGTAGCCGAGGACCGCTGCGCCATCCCGCAGCTCACCCGGCGCGGCCAGAATCGCTGCGGCGATTTGCGTCTCCGGAGCGGGAATCTCCGCAGCCGCCAGCAGGGATGCAAAAAGAACCCAACATGCAATCTTCGTTTTCATAACTTAACCTTAGTACCTCAGGGTGATTGACGCCCGCCGAGCCGGAACGTAGGATGCCCTTGAGAGCGGACTCAAGGCACGCCCCCTTGGGACACGGAATAGACGCCCGCGATGCTACCGTCGGAGGGGCTCCGCTCTCCCATCATCCGATTATTTATCTTGCCCCGGAGCGCGGTATTTGGTCGACAGCGCGAGCGCCTGATCAACCTCATCGACGGTCAACAACGCCGTGGTACGGGTGTTGATCAACCCGCTTTGGCCGATACCCAACGCCAGCGCGGCCATGGAAATATTGTCCGGGGCGTCCACGATCGCCACGATGTCGTCCGAGCCGAGAGCGAAATGCAGGCTCTCCAACTTGCCTTTGACGCTCTTCATGGCGGCCTGCACGGCAGCCTTACGGCCCGAAGCAGTATCTTTCACCAGACCCTTGATTCCTTCGGATGTGTAGCTTCCCTGGATCATGTACTTCGGCATGGTTTTGTCCTTTCCTAAACGACTCACGTGAGTCTACAGCAGCGGCATATGGAAATCAATCGACGGCGCTTTCAGGCCCTACCGAGCCGCGACCAAAGGGAGCGGTTTCTTCGACTTTTTCACCAGCGCCATGTCGGGCAGGCGTTTTGTGGCGCGCGCCCCCAGGCGTGCCGCGTCGCCACTCGTGGCGAGGCCCGGTCCGTGTTGTGCAACAGCCCCTACTCCGCCAGCACCTTATGCACAAACTGCACCGCCATCGACCCCTCGCCCACCGCCGCCGCCACGCGCTTCATGCTGCCCGCCCGCACGTCCCCCACCGCGAAAACCCCAGGCAGGCTCGTCTCCAGTAAATAAGGACTCCTCTTGAGCGGCCACTCCTCCCCGACCTCCGCGCCCGTCTTGATAAATTGCTTGTCGTCGAGCGCCAGGCATCCCTCCAGCCACTGCGTGTTGGGACAAGCCCCGGTCATCAGGAACACATGGGGGATGTCGTAAACGCCTGCCTCGCCCGTCTGTTTGTTGCGCCAGTGAACGCGCTCCAGTTGCTCGCCGCCCTCCAGTTCCTCGATCTCGGTCCACGTCATCAGCGTAATTTCCCTGCTCGCTTCGATGCGCGAAATCAGGTACCGCGACATCGTCGACGCGAGACCCGGCCCGCGCACCATCAGGTAAACGTGCCTGGCGTGCGCGGACAGAAACACCGCCGCCTGTCCCGCCGAATTTCCTCCTCCGACGATCGCGATGTTTTCACCTCCGCACAGCTTGGCTTCGACAGCCGTCGCGCCGTAATACACTCCGGTCCCTTCGAATTGCCCCAGGTTCTCCAGGTCCGGCTTGCGGTATTGCACCCCCGCCGCGACGATCACACTGCGGGCGCGCACTGCGACCCCGTCGTCCAGTTCCACCGCGTACGGCGTTTTCAAGCACGCGAGCTTCCGTGCCGACCGGGCGATCGCGATCTTCGCCCCGAACTTTTCCGCTTGCACGAACGCCCGCCCCGCCAGTTCCTGACCCGAGATCCCGGTCGGAAAACCGAGGTAATTTTCAATGCGCGAGCTCGACCCCGCCTGCCCGCCCGGCGCGTTGGTCTCGATCACCAGCACGCTCAACCCCTCGGACGCTCCATAGACCGCCGCCGCCAGGCCGCTGGGACCCGCGCCCACCACCATCAGGTCGTATACGCTCTGTTCGTCGATGCCGGCGTTCAGCCCGAAACATTCCGCGGCCTCCGCGTTGCTGGGATTTCGCAGCACCAGCGTGCCGCGGCAGATCAGCACCGGAATATCGGTCAACGGAATCGCGAACTGGTCCAGAACCGCTTGCGTGCCGGGATCGCGCTCCACGTCCAGATACGTGTGCGGATGGCCGTTGCGCGACAAAAATCCTTGCAATCGCAGCGTATCGGCGGAGTGGCTCGATCCGATCAACACCGCGTCGCCCACCGCATTCTGGATCAGGTGCGCTCGCCGCAGCAGGAACGCGCGCAGCATGATTTCACTCAGCTCCGCGTCGTCCTGGACCAACTGCTGCAAATGCGCGCGGCTGATTTCGAGCACCGTGCTCCTTTCGAGCGCGTGGCAGCGCACCAGGCTGCGCCGCCCCGAAAGCTGGTTCACTTCGCCCGTGAACATTCCCCGCGTAAGGACGTCGGGAATCAGCTCGAACCCGACGCTCCCTTCGAGGATCACAAACACGCCATGTTGCGCGTCGCCCTGGTCGAAAAGAATTTCCCCCTTCTCCTTGGTGATCTTTTCGCCGCACGGCAGCAGCCGCGCGATCTGCGCCTCGTTGAGCGTGGGGAACGTCGCGTCCTGTTCCGCCATAGCTATTCCATCACGATTTCGTCAACATAGCACCACATCCAATCCTCACCCGGCTCGATCGACCGGACGATCGGATGCTTCGTCGCGTGAAAATGTTTCGTCGCGTGCTTGTTCTTGGATGAATCGCAGCACCCCACATGTCCGCAAGTAAGACAAAGCCGCAAATGCACCCAAGAGTCCCCGGACTTCAAACACTCTTCGCACCCCTTAGTATGAGCCTTCGCCCCCGGGTCGATCTGCTTCAAATGCAAACAAGTCATGATCTCTCTCGTCCTCTCGCGTCTCTGCGTGAAATCTTCCTTCCTACGAAGCCATCCACAAATTCTCAGCAAACAGCCATTCCTCGTCGATCCACTGCGCCGGACAAGTAAATCCGCTCTGCTCCGCCATCCTCGACACTTCGGCCATGCGATATTTGTGGCTGCTCTCCGTCCAGATCGTCTCCCCCTCGCCGAAGTCGACTACGATCTCCGCCGCGTCCACGGCGACCGTCTGCGCCTCTGTCGACCGCAGATGCATTTCGATACTGCGAGCCTCTTCGTTGAACCGCGCCACGTGCTCGAACTGCGCCAGCACGAAATGACCGCCCAACTCCCGGTTGATCCGCGCCAGCAGATTCAAGTTGAACGCCGCGGTCACTCCCAGAACATCGTCGTAAGCATCCAGAAGCACTTGCACCGGCTTCAGCAAATCGGTGCCCAGCAGCAAATAATCCCCCGGCACCAGCATGGAGCGAATCTTCTCCAGAAAAACCAGCGCCGCCGCCGGCTCGAAATTCCCAATCGTGCTCCCCAGAAACAACACCAGCAGATGCTCGTGCGGGCGCCTTCGCGCCGCGACCTCCAGCAGCCCGTCGAGATACTCCCGCTCGATGCCCACCACGCTCACCGCCTTGATATCGCGCACTTCCCGCTCGCAGGCCGCCAGCGCCGTCGCCGAAATCTCGATCGGAAAGTACCGCGTGTCGTGGCCGCGGGAAAGCGCGCTCAAAATGCGCCGCGTCTTCGTTCCGCTGCCGCTGCCCAATTCCGCGATGGCGATGCCCTGCGGGACGCGCGCCGCGATATCCCGCGCGTGCCGCTCCAGAATGCGGTCCTCGGCCCGGGTCAGCCCGTATTCGGGAAGCGCCGTAATCACTTCAAACAGCCGCGATCCCACGGCGTCGTATAAATACTTCGAAGGCAGTTCCTTCTGCCCCGATTTCGTCAGTCCGGCGCACACATCTTCGGCGAATCGCGTCGTCACCTTGGTAGTAGGGGTCATCGCGTCACACAACGAAATCCACTATATACGTATTGATAGTGCGGTTGGAACCAGTTCCTGAAAGACGGCCGCAGCAGGCACTCCGCCGTGCGTGCCGACCCGCCTTTCATCACGTAATGCCGGTCGTCGAAAAAATTCGCCGAATAACCCGGATAAAACGGGAAGGCTGCAAATCCCGGAAACGGCTTAAACAGAGTCGACGTCCACTCCCACCCGTTTCCCACCATCCCCGGATCCGCCGTCACCGCAACCGGGTCCCAGCGCTTGAATCCGGCGTTGCCCACGCCCGCGCCTTCAGCAGCCCTCTGCCATTCCGCCTCCGTCGGCAGCGCCTTGCCGATCCACTTCGCGTAAGCGCTGGCCTCCGCGTGACTCACATACACCGGCCAGTCAAGCGGCATGGGAATCTCCTCGAACATCGTCCGGTAAACCTGCTCGCTTTTCCAAAATACCGGACGCACGATCCCCTGCTTCCATTCCCAGGCGTCTTCCGCCCACAACGACCTCTCCTCGTAACCGCCCGCGCGGATAAATTTCAAATAGTCGCCATTGCTGACCTTATATCGATCGATCTCGAACTCCGCAACTTTTACTTCGTGTTCGTCGAATTCGTTATCCCAACCAAACCCGTCGGAACGTCCCAGCATCACGGACCCCGCCGGCACCCTCACCATCCCCGGCTTCCCTTCCCGAGCGGGAACTTCAGCCTGCGGCTGCGCCAGTTTATTTTCACTAGGTAATTGATGCAGCAGGTACGCCAACGTTTCG
>JBEKOZ010000055.1:0-13136 GCA_049521275.1 Bryobacteraceae bacterium
GCGTGCGTCGCGCCGTTGTTGCTCGCCGTGCATACTCATGTGCCCGATTGGGATGCCGGTCCCAATACGCTCTCGGGCAAATTGCTGCGTCGGAGCGGGTGGGTAACGGCGAATTCCGGGGCGACGTTACGCCTCGCCCGCGCCGCCTGCGGAGAAATCGAGACGCGGTCGTCTGTGATCTATAACGGTCTCCTCGCCGGCGGCGCGCCCCCGTCTCCCTTGGCTTTCGATCCGCCGGTGATTGCCTGTATCGCGCGGCTGGTGCCTAAAAAGGGCATCGATATTCTTCTTCGAGCAATGCCGGCAATCCATAGGAAGATCCCGAATGCGCGACTCTTGATCGCGGGCGATGGCCCGTGCCGCGCGGACCTGGAGCGGCTGGCAGAATCGCTTGGGTTAACGCCGCGGGTCGAGTTTCGCGGTTGGATAGCACCCGAGAGAGTGCCGGACTTCCTGAATGAGGCCGCCATCGTCGCGGTCCCCTCCCGCACCGTGGAGCCCTTCGGCAACGTCGCCGTCGAGGCGATGCAAATGGCGCGGCCTGTGGTCGCAAGCCGTCAGGGTGGCCTCGCCGAAGTTGTCGTGGACGGCGAAACCGGATTCCTGGTCGATTCGCCCGATCCGGCGCAGTTCGCGGAACGGATTCTCGCGCTGGCCGATGATGTCCGGTTAGCCTCCGAAATGGGGGCTGCCGGGCGCGGCCGGGCGGGAAAAGATTTCAGCCTCAATCGCTGCGCAGACGATTATGTTCGCCTCTATCGGCAACTCGCGGGGCAGATTCCTTGAAAATCTTATTCTGGACGGAGCTTTACTGGCCCCACATTGGCGGCGTCGAGGTGCGATCCCACCGGCTTGCTGTTGCGTTGCGCGCGCGCGGTCACGAGGTCGCGGTCGTGACCTCCCGTGCGGGCAATGCGCTCGACGACCAGGTTTGGCATGAAGGAGTAGAGATCCGCCGCTACCCTTTCTGGGACGCGCTTTCCACCAACCGGCTGGATCTCTTCGCTGCGGCGCGGAGAGGCGTATCCCAATTTAAGAGTAGATTCCGTCCGGACGTCGTGCACGTTTTCTTTACCGATCCCAGCGTGTTGTTTCACTGGATGACACAAGCCGCGTGGAACGCGCCAACGATCGTCGGCATCCCGGTCGGCCTTGGCAGATTACGCTCGGGAGACGGAACGCTGCTTCAGCGGACGCTGCGGCAGGCCGATTGGATCCTCGCAGTCTCCAACGCTATGCGCTCTGAAACAATTGCTCTGCTGCCCGAAGTCGAGCCGCGTTGCTCGGTAATCTATAACAGCTTGGATCCGCCCACGGAAAGTGGCGATCCGCTGCCGTTCGAATTCCCTATCCTTTTATGTGGCGGGCGCCTGGTGCGCGAAAAGGGATTCGATGTGGCGATTCAGGCGCTCCCGCAGATCCTCGAAAGATTCCCCAAAGCCATCCTCTGGATCGCGGGGGACGGACCGGAGCGACCCGAGTTGCAGAAGCTGGCGGCCGGTCTAGGGGTAGCCAAATCGGTGGTGTTCCAGGGTTGGGTCGAACCCCGGGCATTCGCGAAGTTGACCGGATGCTGCACCATGGTGATCGTTCCGTCGCGATGGCGGGAGGCCTTTGGAAATGTCGCGTTACAAGCGATGCAAATGGGCCGGCCGGTCCTCGCCGCCGCGACCGGCGGGCTACCCGAAGTGGTCGAAAACGAAGTTACCGGATTGATCACGCCGGTCGACGACGCGGCGGCTCTGGCTAACGCGGCGATTCGGCTGCTGGCCGACCCGTCGCTTGCCGAACGCCTGGGGAGCCTTGGGCGCAAAACGGCCGCAAGCCGATTCTCCTTCAACACTTACGTGGACCGCCATGAAGCCCTTTATGAGAGAATGAAATCCGCTTGAACTTTAATTCATCTGGCTACTATCGCTCCAACGGCGATCGCCTGGCGTCCACGGTCATTGACGGCGACGCCGTTTTGGTGAATCTGGCCACCGGGGTTTATTACAGCTTGGATGGTACCGCTGGGACGGTCTGGCAGATGATCGAAAATGGCCGGACCGTTGAAGAAATTGCTCACCGGCTGGCTTTGCTATACGACACAACACCGGCGCAGGCCCTCTCCGATGTCGAATCGCTGGTACGCAGGCTCCTGGAGGAGGATTTGATCGTCGAAGCGCCGGCGTCGGAGCCAGCGGCGCCGGAACCGCTCCCCGATCACCGGTCGCCCTATCGCACGCCGACGCTCGAGATGTATACCGATATGAGCGATCTCCTCGCGCTCGATCCGCCCATGCCGGGCCTCTTCGCGAACGACGAAAAGAAATGAGTTCGGAAGCATCCGAAACACTGGTCAGCTGCATCGTCCCGGTATTTAACGGCGAAAAATATCTGCGCGAGGCGTTGGACAGCATCTTCGCCCAGACCTATCGCCCAATTGAGGTCATCGTAGCCGACGATGGATCCGCAGACGGCAGCCGCGCCGTAGCCCAGACGTACGGCGACCGGTTGCGCTGGCTATCGCAGACGACCGCGGGCCCCGCCGCCACCAGAAATTTCGGTGTGCGCGCCGCGCGCGGAGATCTGCTGGCTTTCCTCGACGCCGACGATCTGTGGAAACCCGACAAACTGGAACGGCAGGTTTCCGTGCTGCGGCAACGGCCTGAGTTGGATGCGTGCGTTTGCCATGCGCAAATGTTCTGGGCGCGGGACATGGTCGAAGAGGAAACGTTGTACCGCGATCATCCTCGTGGACAGGCGATTCCGGGGTACGCCAGCACGACATTGCTCGCCCGGCGAAGAGCTTTTGACTGTATCGGAATGTTTCGCGAGGATCTCTGGTTTGCCGACGCCACCGACTGGTTTATCCGGTTTCGCGAGGCGAAACTCGCGTCGCATGTCTTGCCCGAAGTCTTGGTGCTGCATCGCATGCATGGCTCGAATCTGACGCGGCGGCGGCGCGAAGCGAGCAAAGCCGAATTCGCGAGGGTGATCGCGGCCACATTGTCGCGAAGGCGAGCGGCGTCGTGACAGACGCGGTCTCGACGCTCGCCCGCGTTTGCCTGCCGCGAAGCGAATTGCGGCGCGCGCTCCGGATCGCGCTGTTCCCGCCCGAAGAGGTTCCCGGCGAATGGGAGGCGTGGCAATCGGACGCAATACCGGCCGAAGCGGCGCTGGGAAATCCCGCGCTTCGGCTGCGGCGGCTCTTTCCGCTGATCGATGCGAATCTTCGCGCCGGGCGCGTTCCCTTGGATACCGCGATCAAGGCC
This sequence comes from Bryobacteraceae bacterium, assembly GCA_049521275.1. GTDB lineage: Bacteria > Acidobacteriota > Terriglobia > Bryobacterales > Bryobacteraceae > Palsa-187. The sequence goes on from JBEKOZ010000055.1 coordinate 3,258, forward strand.
TATCTGCGAATCGGAGCGGCTCACGAAAAGATGCGGCGTGAGCAGGTCGATCGCGCCTTTCAATCGGCCTTGGCCGCGATCGATCAGAAAATCGAATTTCTGGTGCTGCGCGGCATGGCGCTCTCCAGCATCTATCCACAGCCGTTTTTCCGGCATTGCCATGACCTCGATCTTCTCGTCCATCCCGCGGATGCGGACAACGCAGCCCATTTGCTGGCGGAAGCCGGATTCCGGCCCGGCGATCCGCCGCCAGGGTCCGATGCGGAATCGCGCTGGATGGTGCATCCGACCGGGTTTCCCGTGGGAATCCACGTACGACTCGTTCGGCTCGCTCCGTGGAATCGGGAAGAAGATTGGTTCGCGCATTCTCGAGCGCAGGTGGGGGAGGGCGTTTCTTTCCGAACGCTCGAACCAGAGGAGATGTTGGCCGCCGTTTGCGTCCATGCGGCGACGGTGGGAAGTCTGCACTCGCCATGCTGGATCACGGACGCCTGGTATCTCATTGCGGCGCATCGACCGATGGATTGGCAACGTGTCGTTCGATCCGGCCCCGCTATTCCGCTGCGGCTGACTTTGGGCTGGCTGCGCGAGGAACTGGGCGCGCCCATCCCCTCCGGGCTTTTCGAGCATAGCGAAACGCCGCGCGACGATGCCACCATTCAGCAGGCGACAGCTGCGGCGATGCTTTGCTCGCTGGGACGCGCAAGCGACCTGCTGCGGTCGGCGCAAGGGGTCGCAGAACGCCTGCATTGGTTTCGCCAGTTAGCGCTTCCCGATGCTCGCGTTCTTCGTTGGATCGAGCATTCCGACGGTCCATCGCCGGTGCTTCATTTGCGCCGCTTGCGGCGCTTCGCCCGCGCAAAAGGAGTCTGGTGAAATGCGCGGCGCGATCCTCGATCTCCTGCTGGGGAGCCGCCCGAAAGCAATCGCCGCCGCAGCGGCCGTCGAATCGTCGCGGTCCTGGCCGGCCGTCGTGAATGTGTGCCGCGAATGGCGTGTCTTGCTGAGGTTGAATCGTCGCCTTGGCGAATTTCAAATTCACCTTCCGCCCGAAACACGCGCAAACTTTCGCCAGGCCGCCTCCGCCGCGTTTCTTCGCTCCTCGCGGCGTCTCGAGCGAGGAGCTGCGGCGCTCGAGCTCCTCAGCCGCGCGAGCATACCGTGCGCGGGCTTCAAGGGCGTCGCCTCGGCTGCCATTCTATGCCCCGGCCGCACCGATCGGACCGTTCAGGATGTCGATGTATTGATCCGGCAGGTAGACCTTTCAAAGGCGCTTTCTGAATTGGCCTGCAATGGATACTCTCCCGTGATTTCGCAGCCGCTTGAAGACTATATCGCGTTCGTGCGGAACTCGCCCGGATTCGCCGGCAACGAAGCCATCGAATTGGCCGATGAGCAGGGGGCATCCATCGATCTGCATTGGCGTCTCGGCCGGCTCGACACGGAGGAACTGTTGGCTGGAGCCGAAGCCGTTGCGCTTCTCGGCAGGCGAGTTCCCCTGCTTCGGGCGCCCTACTGCATCACCATCGCCGCTCATCATGCCTTGCGCAACGATTTTGTTCCGGATGAAATGGTCCGTGACCTGTTGGATTTTCATGACTGGCTGCCCTGGATGGAAACGCGTGGCGAAGTCCGGAGTGCCATTGAAATCGCGAAACGAAACCGGGTCTGGGAGGCCGCGCTCGGACTGGCGCATCTGAGCGCCGGATTTGGCGAGTCGCGCGTGCCCGAAACATTCATTGCGGAAGCATCGCGCGCGGATCTTCGCTCGGCCGCCGATCTCGCCGAATTGTTTCGAAGCCAGCTGGACGAAGGTCCGCTGAACTCTGACCTCGTTTATCTTTTTGATGCTGGATCCATTCGCCAGATTGTGGCAGGAGCTGCTTCGGGCTGGAAGCGCTACCGCTCTTACATGAAGGTATTCGAACAATCGAATGGAAGAGATCCCGTCAATCTGAGAATGCGGCTCCAGCAGCTTGCAGTCGCGATATGGCGCATGCCGCGAAAACGCTGGAGATTGGTCCGGACACTCGCTCTCCGAAAGAGTGCGGGTCTACGCTGAATCCAGTCACTTGCGGCGGGCTATCGGATGGAAACGGGGCGATACTAAACAAATGCGCCTCATCGCTCTCACACTTTTTTCGGTCTCCCTTGCCTCCGCCGCTCCGTGCGTAGCTGCGAATCCGTCCTGCGCCGAATGGGTCCTTCTCGGCACGGCTCCGGCTCGCTCACTGATCTATCGCACCTACTCGCTCGAAACCCGCAACGAAGCCATTACTCGTGCGCTGGTCGTGGTGCACGGCGCCGGGCGCGATGCCGATAACTACTTTCGCAACGTCCTCGCGGCGGCATTTCTTGCCGGCGCTTTGGACGATACGGTCGTCATCGCGCCACGCATGGCTTCAGCCGCTGCCAACTGCCACGACATCCTTGCCGAAAATGAGATCAGTTGGAACTGCAACAGCTGGCGGTCGGGCGGACCCGCATTCACTAACCCGGAGGTGACTTCGTTCGATTTCCTTGACGAAGTTCTTCGCAAGGTGGCTCGCAAAGAGATCTTCCCGAACCTCAGACAGATTGTGGTCATCGGTCATTCGGCCGGCGGGCAAGTGCTCAACCGGTACGAGATGGCGAATCAGATCCATGACAAGCTCGGTGTCCCGGTAACTTACGTCGTGGCCAATCCTTCGAGCTACGCATGGCCGGACGCCACGCGCCCCACCGATGCGGCTTATTCTATCCAGGCGCATGCGCCGGGCTACATTCCAGCAGTCACCCCCGATGCGCCGGCTTTCCGCAGTTTCGGCGGGGCCAAGGATTGCACGACGTACGATCAATGGCCATACGGTCTGAAAGATCGCACCGGTTACACGGCAAAGCAGACGGACGACCAATTGAAGGCACAGTTGAGTTCCAGGCCTACTACATACTTGCTTGGCGAACTCGACGTTTTCCCGCTCGGCGGGTTCGATGGCTCGTGTCCGGCGATGGCCCAAGGCCCCACGCGGCTCGCGCGCGGGGAAGCCTTCGGCAAATTTGTGAATGAAAAACTGGGTGCGCATCACGTCGTGAAAATCGTGCCGGAGTGCGGACACAATGCCCGGTGCATGTTCACATCAGAGGATGCTCTTCCGTTGCTATTTCCGAAATAGGGATTTAAAGCCCGGTGGCTGGATGTATAACGAGTGCCTGTTACGGCCCTGTTTCGAGGACGTTGAAGCGCACCTAGTGGTCTGCGTCAGAAGTCTTGATTAGTTTACTCCTCGCAGCCGATGGCGTTTGCGAGCCCATCGTGGGGCCGGCATGATAATGATCAAAGCGTGTGACGCACTACACTGGATCTACCCGATAATTGCAGTCAGGCTGAGAGCTTTTAGCGGGGCCTGGCGCCGGATAAAATCCCCTAGCCCGTTGGGATCCGTGAGCTCGCCCCTCAGGATGCTGGTGATGAGTTCGCGCGTGACGATGGTATTGAACGGTTGGCCATACACTATTCCCGTGGTCTGCCCGGGCAGCTTCAAAAGGAAGGGTACGCCGGAAGTATCCTGGCGCCACACCGCGTCGTCGTCCGGGGTCCAATCCACAGTGCCATGCCAAAGGTGAGTGCGCCAGCCATGATCGGCGCTCACCAAAACAGCCGTGCGATCCCAGAGCCCGGCTTGCTCCATGCGTTGCCGCAACCGGCCCAGTGTGCGATCGGCCAAGGCAACGCTGTCTAAATATCCAAGACGGCCCCGCGGGGTCAGCGTTTCTTCGGTTCTGCTATAGATCGCGGGCGGGTGCGGGACGGGCAGATGCAGGAGCACGAGCCCGATGCCCGGATCGGCTGCGACTTCGAGTGCTCGCTCGTCCAGCCAGGTGAACTGCTCAATTTTCGCCTGGAGCTGATAAATCCGGGGAAACACGCCGGGCAGATGGCCGACCAGCGGTAAAACCACAAACTGAAGGCGCAAACGATCCCACATAGCCTGCGGAAACGGCCGAGGACCGGAGGGCTCTTCAACTCCTGGAGCCAACCATTTGGCCGTCCAGTAGCTCTTGGTAAGACTGTGGTTCAGTAACCGGCCGTAGGGGTGATACCATCCCAGCAGCGCGGTGTTGAAGCCAAGATCGCGAGCGGCATCGAAGACGTTGGCCAGGGAACTCCATGCCACCGGATTGGCACGAGACGCTGTGCGTATCCGAAGGTCGTTGGGACCTTGGGGGGTCACACGGAAAACTCGTTCGCCGAGGATCAGGCTCGGCATGGAAACCGCGGTAAACTCGGCTGGCGACTCGGCCGCGGACGCGTAGAAGCTGCTACTTTTGAGACGGTCGAAATTCGGTAGCGCCAAACCCCGGGGGCGATGGCCGAATGCGATGGTCTGGCTCAACTCGTCGAAAATGATCCAAACCACGCGGGTTGCCGGCGGCGGTGACTTGAACGGAGCTGCAAGTGAACCATCGGCATAAGCGCTCGGCGGGTATCTGAGCCAGGTCGTGCGGGCGGATTGAACGATCACCAGGACCAGAACGGGCCATGAGTACAGCAAGATCGTCCGCAGCAACCGCGACGCGCTGCGAGGCTGCCTGACAACGAGGCCGAGCGGAATCGTGGCTGCGAGCAGAGCTACCGGCCAAAACCAACGTATGCGGATCGCCGGCGTCAAATCGAAGGGCAGAACCCGCAACATCGCGACGCTCGCGATTCCCAAGGGCGCCAGGCAACACGCGAGGAATAAAAAGTGGAGCATCGCTCCATTCTCAAGACGCCACATGCGGAACCCCTCCCATACGGCGAACATGCCCAGAGCGAGCAGGATTTCCAAGCAGATGACGGGAACGACGACGGCCTCGATTGGATCCTGCCGGGCAAAATAGGCGATGCCGCCCTCGGCATACTCGACCCACGTATTCAGAAAGCACCAGGTTGCGAAGGCCAGGCAAATCAGGAAGCGGCGAAGCACGTTTCAGGGCTCGCTTCTTTTGAGAATATAGATCCGGCGGGTCGGGCTGACGTCGTTGGCATCGAGGATGTGGAACCAGCGCGACGCGGCAGCCTCGAAACTCTTCGGTGTGACGTCGCGATGTAGGTCGTCGCGGCCGCGAGCGATGCGCTTGAACAACGGGTCTCCGGGATCGATATATTCCACAATGGCCAAACGAGTGGTCAAATCGGAAGCGAGCTGGAAAATCGCGGCGAGAGGAGCGCGCTCATTCACCAGCAGGTGGTGCATCAGGGCCAGCATCAGCACGCAATCGAATTTTCCACGAGCCCGATCGAGGAACGCCGGGCATTCGGCGTTTTGCCAGCCACAAGCCCCTGGAGGCCGCCCGATATCGAGAGCCAACGGGAGAACTCCCAAGTTCAACCCGCTCGCCGACTGCCACAATGCGCCTACGGCATCCTCATCGCGGTCGATCGCCAGCACGCGAGCTCCGTGCCGCGCCGCGAGCAGGCTGAAGCGCCCGCTGTTACAGCCAACATCCAGCACGTTGTGCGGCGGCCAGCGTTCGAACGCTCTTGCCATGTACCGCTCCTTTTGGGAGAACTCCGCGGCGGAATAGGAATCTTCGCCATCGAGGTATTGCGATGCCGCCTGTTGCGGCGCGGCGCGGTTGCCTCGCCCTGCGCTCGCGTGTCTCAACAGCTTCCTCGCCTGGACAAACAGGCGCTCCAGGATGAACTCCGCTTCGTGAGCGTCACGGGCGCGACGCACAGCGTATCGATCTGCTACAGCACGGTGCTTGCGGCGTGCAAGAAGAACCGGGATCGTAACGGACGACAAGAACGGAGGAAAAAGGAGCCGGTAGCGCGGGCACAGCGCCAGAATTCTGTCCGGCTCCAGACCGTCTCGATGCGCCAGGAGAATCTCGTTCAGGCGGAGGCCGAAGTACCGGCTCGCAAGCAGGGGATATACGAAAGTCCGAATGAATTGCGCATATGGCTGCCAGACTGATTCAAGAGGGTCGCGGCGGCGAAACGACAGCACGTCCAGGAATACCGGCCTCGATCCGTCAAACATCACGTTGTAGGGAGTCGCATCCTTGAGAACGAAACCGGCATGCATGGCGGCGAGCGCCATTTCGAGGGTAAGTGCCGCAGCGGCGCTCAGCATCTCCGGCGGCCACTCGTAAGGATAGTTGCGGAACGGGACCGGCGCGTGTTCCAGGATCAACGCACCGGCAGGAAGGCGGTCCTCGAGCTCCGGTTCCAGGCCGGATGTGCCCTCCAGAATTCTGGTGTGGGCCAGCTTCCCTTCCGCCATCCAAGTGGTGGCAAGAGGCGAAGCCAGAAACGCCTGCATCTCCCCAACCGCGTGCGGAAGGACACAGCGGAAAATTCGATCTCCCGATTCAAAAATGAATCCATCAGGATCCCGGAAGGAAGCCTGCCCTTTAGTCCCGGCGATCCCGGCTTCCATTTCGCATTGACCTGTATAGCCCGGCGAACCGCCCGCGCAACCGATATGCAGCAGTCAAAATCCCAACCACAATGATTTGCAAGAAAAACAGTCCAGAACCTGGATCTGTGTACACGTGCCCTCCTCATGATCGGACGCAGTCAAGGCGCCCGCTATAAGGGACCAGACGCTTCCGCGTTGATCGAGTGTACCAAATATTCACCGATCCGAAACCGGATTTTCGTTTTATGTCAACCAAGAGTCCTGCGACGGCATTTCATTTTGACATACCGGATTGTAAACTCGCAGCCCCTCGGCGGCGTTACACTCACATCATCCCTCTCTAAGAACAGGTACCCATGTCACGAACAACAATCCTGATATCTCTGCTCGCGCTCCGCGCTGTGCCGGCCTCGGCTCAAACCTTCAACGGCTTTACCGCGGGAAATATTGTCGTCAGCCGCAGCGTTTTTAGCGGCGGCGCCGCGACCCTCGCCGAAGGCCAGCCCTTGCCACCCGTCTGCCCGTCCACCGCGACCTGCGGCACGGCGACATCCACCGACAATGGAGCCTACCCATCGCCCAGCAGCGGCAACAACGTCTTCAATAACGCCAATGTGGACAGCAACTTCAGCGTGACTGCGCCCATCTTTCTCGACCAGTTGACGCCCGCCGGAACCCTGGTGAGCACGCTCGCTGTCCCCACCACTCTGGTCACCACCGACTTCAACGCCGGCGACGAACTCGCCCTGAATCTTTCGACCGACGGCACCGCAATCACCTTTATAGGAACCGTCGCTCCTGTCAACACCATCGACGCGCTCAACGCCAATTCGCCCGGCGCGTACGATTCCACCAACCCCGCCGGCGGCAGCTTTTACCGAGCCGTCGTCCAGGTCGGGGCGAACGGAGCCATCCAGGTTACCCCCACCAACGCCTTCAGCGGCGGCGAGGGCCGCGCCGCGATCCTCGCCGACGGAACGTACTATATGGCCGGCAACTCCAACAACGGGACCGGGACGCCGGATCACATCGTCGCTACGGCGGGCGCCCAGTTGGCGCTGCCCGGCCAGAGCCTGGCGACGCCGGCCTTCCAGATTGGAAATTTCTCGGTCAGCCAGATCATCAGCCCTTCCACCGGGCTGCCCTATCCTCCGGACAAGACCGGCAAGGACAACAATTTCAGCAGCCTGACGATTTTCGGCAATACGCTCTATGCCACCAAGAGCAGCGGCAGCAACGGCATCAACACGGTCTATCGCATCGGCGATTCGGGCGCGCTCCCCACCATCGCGAATGCCGCCAGCGCTTCGATCACGATCCTCCCCGGCTTCCCCACGACGCTGGTCAGCGGCGCCAACACGTCCCACCCGTTTAGCATTTTCTTTGCCAACTCGACCACGCTGTACGTGGCCGATGAAGGGGACGGCAAAGCATCCCACGCGGCGACCAGCGCCAGCGCGGGCCTGCAAAAGTGGGTACTCAATAACGGCACGTGGACCCGCGTCTACGTTTTGCAGAACGGACTCAACCTCGGCCAGCCGTACAGCGTAGCGAATTACCCTGCTGCTCTGAACCCCGCTACCGACGGTCTTCGCAGCATCACCGGCTCCGTCTCTACCAGCGGCGTCGTTACCATCTGGGGAGTCACCTCCACCGTCAGCGCCAATGGCGATCAGGGCGCCGACCCCAACCAGCTCGTCTCCATCAACGACGTATTGACCAACCTGGACCCCAGCGTCGCCGCCGGCGAAACCTTCACCATTCTCGAGACTGCCAGCGCCGGTGAAGTCCTGCGCGGCGTGTCACTCGCGCCCACCGCCGGCTCGACTCCGGCCGCGAATGTTCCTCTGATTCTCTCCGCCGTCAACCCCGGCGCCTTCGCCATCGCTCCGGGATCGCTTGCCATCGCGAGCGGCCAGAACCTGGCCACGCAAGTTGCCACGCCCTCCGCGCCCAATCAGATCATCGTGTCCGGCACCTCCGTCGCCATCACGGACGCATCGGGCAACGTCTCCGGTGCGCCGCTGGTGTTTGTATCGCCGGCTCAGATTACCTTCCTGGTCCCGCCCACGGTCGCCATCGGCACGGCGCAGATCACCGTGACCAACGGCGCTTCCGTGCAGACCGCGAACAACGTCGAAATCGCCACCGTCGCTCCGGCAGTCATGACCGCGAACGGCTCCGGCCTCGCCCAAGCCGACGTCGTTCAGGTATCAGCCAGCGGAGCGCAGACGGTCGAGACGGTGTATACCAGCAACAGCGACGGCGCCGTGATCGCCAACCCGATTACCGTGGGAACCGGCAGCGCCAGCACGTACCTTATCCTGATCGGCACAGGAATCGCGCAAGCCGGAACCGCGCTCACCTCGGCTACCATCAACGGCATAAGCGCAACCGTCGCCTACGCCGGACCGTCCGGCGTAGCCGGACTCGACCAGGTCAACATTCTGATTCCCGCCGAACTCGTCGCAGCGGGCAACGTCAACGTGCAGCTAACCGTCGAGGGCGTCGCCGCGAACCCGTTTCAAATCACCCTCCAGTAGTGGGGCCGGCCTTCAATAGAGCCGCGACCACCGGGAGCGGTCCATTCCGCAATCCCCGGCGCTACCGAGCCGCGACCGCAGGAAGCGGTTTTGAGAGGGTGTCCGCTAAACAAATATGAACGGAACGTTGCTCGAGACCCAATTTGCCGAACCGAACGCATGCCATTCGGCAGAGTCAACCTACAGCCGCGACACTGATCAGGTATTATGAGCATCAGACGAACGGGTTGTCATCGTTCTCTGAATCGTTTACGTCAGAACAAGATGACTGAACCCGCCGGAAACCCCACAGCGCGATCGCCCAGAATATGATGCGAAATGTTTCCTCTTTCTTTCCTGCTCTCCTGCTTCTCGCGAGCGCCGCGTTTGGCCAGCCGCAGATTAATCAGTTCATCGATGATACGGTCGTTCAGCAGATCTCCTTGACTGTTGATCCAACCGATTGGGCGACGTTCCTTCAGAATTACCTGGACGATACCTATTACCATGCGACGTTCACATGGAATGGAATCTCGGAGGATATCGGAATTCGCCAGCACGGCGGAGGCAGCCGGAGTCCTATCAAGCCGAACATCGACTTGAATTTCGCGCACTACACCAAGTCGCAGACGTTCATGGGGGAGGGCTTCCTGGTGCTGGTTGCGGGCAACGAGGACCCTTCCAATCTGCACTCCTGGCTGGCCATGGAGCTTTTCCGCAAGATGGGTATTCCGGCGCCCCGCGAATCGTTTGGAGTGGTCACGGTGAACGGAACGCTGCTCGGCTTTTACACCATCGTCGAGCATGATGACACCGCCTTCGTCCAGCGCAACTACGGCGAAAGCGGCGGCTATCTTTACGAGTGGGAAAACATCGGAGACGATTACGACTTCGGAAACTTGGGCACCAACCCACAGCTCTATGCTCCGTATCTCGATCTAAAAACCAATCAATCGTCGCCCGATTTGCAG
>JBEKOZ010000056.1:0-13052 GCA_049521275.1 Bryobacteraceae bacterium
TTCGCCCGCGTTCCACAAAAAAATGATGGACCGCTCCGGTTTTTGCCCCTTCGCCGCGCCTTCCATATAAGCCCGCGCGATCGCCAGCAGCGCGGTCGACCCCGATCCATCGTCGTCCGCTCCATTGTTCACATTGTGTCCGTCCGGAAGCGGCGCGCTCAGCCCGATATGGTCCAGATGCGCGCTGATCACCACGTATTCGTTCTTCTTCACCGGATCGCTGCCCTCGAGAATCCCCACCACGTTCTCCGCGTGGTTCGTCTCGCTCTTCACCGAGATCTTCAGCGCCAGCTTTTTCTCCTTGCTCAGTTCGAACGAATCGAGTTTTGTATTGACGCCGGCGCCATAAAAAATCTCCGACCCGTTCTTCTTCTCGCCTTGGAAAAGGTCGTTGGTCATCGCCAACCCGGCCGAAATCGACGGCACCACCGGACAAGCCGGCGTCACTTTGAACTTCGGCACCGTGTACGCCGGACCATTCAGTCCCGCTCCGCGTCCACCGCCGCCATTGCCTCCCGCGAGCTGTTGAAAATTCTCGAGCGTCACCACCGCGATCGCGCCATTCTTCGCCGCCGCCTCTTCCGGCGTCAGGAAATCCGTGCAGGATTCGCCCAGCGGATTCGGCGCGCCGCGCCCGCCGCCTCTGCCGCCATTGGCCGCCTGCTGCGCCGCGAGCTCCGCCGGCAGCCCCGCCACCACCACAATCTTGCCCTGCACATCGATCCCTTCAAATGGGTCGATCTTCGTCTTGTTGATCACGTACCCGTTGCCCACGAACGCCAGATTGCCCGAGACCTCCAGCGCCTCGAGCGGCGCCGCCCTCCAGTCCTTGCCATATTCAAACTCGCTGGTACGAGGCCCACCACCCCCGCGCCCGCCGCGTCCGCCGCCTCTGACGCCGCTCAGCGAAGCCTTGCTCTCGCCCACGATCACGCTCTTGCTCTCCAGTTCAAACGGCATCAAATATGGTTGCAGCGGACCATTCGTGTTCTGGGTGCTGCCGCCTGGCTTCAATCCCCATTCCGCCAGGTGACTCGCGACATACAGCGCCGCCGTATCGAATCCGCGGGAAGGCAGGTTGCGACCTTCCAGTTGATCCGAGGCCAGGAAATAGTCGTAGATCTTCAACTCCTGTTCCGTGATTGAATCGGAGTTGCCATAACCCGCAGCCACCGGAGCCGCCTTGACCTTAGTCATTTTCGGCTTGTTCTGCGCCGCCAGCACCACCGCAAAAAACACAAATAGAATTCGATGCATAGAGATTTAGGGCGAAGCTCACGGACCATACGTTACCAGATTGTGTTGGGATTGTAGTCGTGGACCCGAACATAATCCTGCTGGCCGGCCCGAATGGAGCCGGGAAAAGCACTGCCGCCCCCGACCTGCTCCACGACGCCCTGCATGTCGACGAATTCGTGAATGCCGATGTCATCGCCCGAGGCTTATCGGCATTCAACCCCGAAGGCGCGGCCCTCGACGCCGGCCGAGTGATGCTCTCCCGTCTGCGAGAACTAGCCGCGCAGCGAAAAAACATCGCCTTCGAATCGACTTTAGCAAGCCGAACCTTCGCCCCCTGGATTCGCGAACTGAAGAAGACCGGCTATCGATTCCACCTCTTCTACTTCTGGCTGCCATCGCCCGAACTATGCGTGAATCGTGTGCGGGAGCGCAAGTCGCTAGGCGGACACACCGTGCCCGAAGAGACGATTCATCGCCGCTATCATGCCGGCATCCGCAATTTCTTCGAGCTCTACGCTCCGATCGCCTATCGCTGGAAATTCTTCGACAACACGAAGAAGCCTCGCGTCCTGATCTCTGCTGGCGGCGAGAGCATGGAAGAAGAAACTTTCAACACCGAGCTTTGGGCTAAACTGAAGAAGGAGTATCAACATGTCTGAGAGTGGCAATGGTGCGAGAACCATCACCGAAATCATCGACGACGGCGTCACCGTCAACGAGGCTCTCGATAAAGCGTTCTACCGCGCCGTGCTCCTTCATCGCCAAGCCGATGTGCCGATGACCTTCAGCGAGAACGGCAAAATGGTCATCGTCGACGCCAAAGATATTCCCATTCCTGAGCAATACGCTAATCTCGAACCTTTTCGCTATTAAGAATTACGGGTTTGGGATAAACTGAGTTTTCCCCCACCTCGATGACCGGATCTCTCTTTCGGCGGCTGTTGCTGCTTGCGGTTTTGCTCATCGCGATCACGCTGTTTGCGATCGATCGCACCCTGGTCGGCACGCAGGTACGCGTCCAAGTCTTTGCGATTGCCCTTTGTTCCTCGCTGTTAGCGCTTTTGGTCGCGTTCTTTGTTTCGCGTTCACTGGCGCACAGGGTCAGCAGGTTGAAGCACGTTGCGGAAGGAATTCTCGACCGGCCTCATGAAGATTCGAGTGACGATCTGGGGTCGCTTGAACGTTCTATCGCTGGAGTCGCGAAGGAGTTACGCCGCCTGCTCGACCGCCTTCGCTTCGAAAATGCGCGCCGGGAAGCCATTCTGTCGAGCATGGCGGAAGGCGTACTGGCCGTCGATCCGGACTTGCGCGTCACCTTTTGCAATACCGCCTTCCTGAAAGCCATCGGATTTCGCGGAGCCGCGTTCGAAGGCCTTTCTTTACTGGAGCTTGTGCGCGACACCGGACTGCACCAGCTGATGCGCGAGGTGCTGGCCACGGGGGAGCCGCAGAAACTCCGTTTCAAATTGTCGGCGGCTTACGGACGCACTTTTGAGGTGCAAGCGACACCCTTAGCGATGCCCGCCGGGCGCGGCGCGATTGCGATTTTGCACGATATCACCGACCTCGAACGGCTGGAGCAGGTGCGTAAAGACTTTGTTGCCAATGTTTCGCATGAATTGCGGACGCCTTTGGCCGGAGTCATCGGGTACGCGGAAACGCTGCTCGATGGGGCGCTCAAAGATGAAGCCAACAATCGCAAATTCGTCGAAATCATTCGCACCAACGCGGTGCGGCTCAATAGCATAGCGGCGGATCTGCTGGTGCTTTCGGATCTGGAATCAGGCTCCGATCCGGAACCCGAAGTCATTTCGGTGCAAGGGGTTCTAGATGCAGTAATGGTCACGGTGCAGGCCGAGGCACGTGAACGGGACGTCAAGCTGATCTCCGAAGATATTGAAAACGTGTTTGTCAGCGGCAGCCGCTTGCGTTTGGAACAGGCGATCCTAAACCTGCTGGCGAATGCCATTAAGTTCAATCGGCCGGGCGGGGAAGTGCATGTCAGCGCTGCAGTTAACGGCGACCATCAGGTCTCGATCGTGATCTCCGATACCGGCGTGGGCATCCCTTCGCAGGACCTCCCACGAATCTTCGAGCGATTCTACCGCATCGATAGAGCCAGGTCCCGGCAGGTGGGTGGCACTGGATTGGGTCTATCTATTGTGAAACACGTGGTGGAGCGGATGAACGGAGCGATTGAAGTCGAGAGCCAACTTGGGCGCGGGTCCGTCTTCACGCTGCGCCTGCCTTCGGTATGAGCGTCGATCCGGTTTGCGGGATGACGGTAAATCCCGCAGAATGTGCGGGATCGCACACTCACAAAGGTCAAGAATACTTCTTCTGCGGCACGGGCTGTCTGGCGAAATTCCGGGACTCGCCCGAGACCTATCTCAAGCCGAAACTGGTGGTTCCCAAGGCCGCGACCTATACCTGCCCCATGCATCCGGAAGTCATTCGGAATCAGCCCGGTGCGTGCCCTATTTGCGGCATGGCGCTGGAGCCGGTCACGGTTTCGCTCGACGATGAAAATCCAGAACTCAAAGACATGACGCGGCGGTTCTGGATTGCCGCGGCACTGACTGTTCCTCTGCTCGCGTTCATGATCTGGCCTGTTAACAAATGGATAGAGTGCGTGCTCGCCACACCGGTGGTTTTCTGGGCTGGCTGGCCGATTCTTGAGCGGGCCTGGGCGTCGATCCGAAATCGCAGCCTGAACATGTTTACGCTCATTGGCTTAGGGGTGAGTGTGGCGTATGTCTCCAGCTTTTTCGGCCAGTCCTATTTCGAGCCGGCGGCGGCGATCATTGCTCTCGTGCTGCTGGGGCAGGTTTTGGAGTTGCGCGCCAGGGGGCGGACGCAGAATGCACTGAAGGCGCTGCTCGGGCTTGCGCCGAAGACTGCCCGGCGCGTGGAAGCCGATGGTTCTGAAGAAGATATCCCGCTCGAACAGGTCATGCCGGGGAACACTTTGCGGGTTCGGCCGGGGGAAAAGGTGCCGGTTGACGGGAAAATCTCGAGCGGTGCGAGCGCGGTTGACGAATCGATGATGACCGGTGAATCGATGCCGGTCGAGAAGGCCGCGGGCGAACGGGTCACGGGTGGTACTCTCAACAAAACAGGCAGCTTCCTGATGACTGCGGAGCGCGTTGGCCGCGACACGCTGCTGGCCCAGATTGTACGCATGGTCGGCGAGGCGCAGAGGTCGCGCGCGCCCATTCAGCGATTGGCCGACCAGGTGGCGGGGTGGTTTGTGCCGGCGGTTTTGCTGGTTGCAGTGATAACTGGTTGCATCTGGGCGATTTATTCGCCGGCGCATGCTCTGGTGAATGCCGTTGCCGTATTGATTATTGCCTGCCCTTGCGCCTTAGGATTGGCGACGCCGATGTCGATCATGGTCGGGACGGGGCGTGGAGCTTCGGAGGGAGTCCTGATTCGCAACGCTGAGGTTCTGGAAACGCTTGAAAAGATTGATACTTTGGTGGTGGATAAGACCGGAACCTTGACGGAAGGGAAGCCTAGATTGGCGTCCGTAGTCGGCGATCCCGACATATTAAGGTTAGCGGCCAGCCTCGAAATGGGCAGCGAGCATCCGCTGGCTGGAGCCATTGTCGAGGGGGCTCGCGCGAAGGATTTGGTTCTGATCAAACCGGAAAATTTCCAATCCCTGCCTGGGCTGGGCGTGACAGGAACTGTAGATGGACGCGAGATTGTGGTTGGTAATCGGGCCTTAATCGACCATAAGTGCATCGATAAGAGCGCTTATTTGACCATAATTGCAGCAATGCGCGAAAAGGGTGAGACAGCCGTGTTTGTCGCGGTAAATGGGCATTTGGCGGGGTTAATCTCGGTTTCCGACCCGATTAAGGCCGCGGCGGCCGAAGCGGTCAGAAAACTGCGCGCGGAGAAAATCCGGATCGTGATGTTGACCGGCGACGATCGCACGACGGCGCTGGCGGTCGCCCGGAAGCTGGGGATTGAGGAAGTGGAAGCCGAGGTTTTGCCCGCGGGCAAGCGCGACGTGATCGAGCGATTGCAAAAGCAGGGGCGCATGGTTGCGATGGCGGGCGACGGCGTGAACGATGCTCCGGCGCTGGCGCTGGCGCAGGTGGGGATCGCGATGGGAACGGGCGCCGATGTGGCGATGGAGAGCGCGGGGATCACTTTGCTGCATGGCGACCTCAACGGGATTCTGCGCGCTCTCGATTTGAGCCGGGCGACCATGAGGAATATCCGGCAGAATTTGTTTTTTGCGTTTATCTATAATCTGCTGGGAGTGCCGATTGCGGCGGGAGTGTTGTATCCGGTTTTCGGGTTACTGCTGAGTCCGATGATCGCCAGCGCGGCGATGACGTTCAGTTCTGTTTCGGTGATTGGGAATGCTTTGAGGCTGAGGAAGAAAGTAGCCAGTAGCCAGTAGCCAGGAGCCAGTAGGGAACTAATTTGGATTTTCGGCGTCAAAACTTAGAATGCACACCGTTGCGATGCTGTTGGCTTTGATTTTGCAGGACGCTAAGAAGCCGCAATTTGAGGTTGCTTCGATTAAGCCGGCTGCGCCGGATGCGCGGGGGATGTGGATTCGCAATTCTCCGGGCGGCAGGGTCAACATAACCAACATGACCCTGAAAGAGCTGATCGTGATCGCGTGGCGCATTCAGCCCTACCAGATTTCGGGTGGGCCGGCTTGGCTGGATTCGCTGCATTACGATATTTCGGCGAAGGCGGAGGATAACCCGAAGGGGGACGAAAGGCAGTTGATGTTACAGGCGCTGCTGGAAGACCGGTTCCAGCTTACGATCCGGCGCGAGACGAAGGATCTGCCGATTTATGCGCTGGTGCTGGCGCGGAAGGATGGCAAGCTTGGCCCTAAATTGACGGAGGTCGCGGAGGGCGGCTGCCTGAAGTTCGATCCGGCGAATCCGGAGGCTCCGCGCGAGCCCGGCGCTGCTGCTCCGCGCTACTGCGGCAACCTGATGATGAGCCCCAGATCATTGACGGGCGTCAGCGTTCCGGTGTCCAATATCATTCCCATGCTGGCGCGCATGCTGGGGCGTACGATTGTCGACAAGACCGGCTTGACGGCGAACTACGATATCAGTGTGGAGTGGGCTCCGGACGAGGCGCAGATGGCGATGCTGCCGCCGGATGCGCCGAGGCCTCCGGCATCGGATGGGGCTGGGCCATCTATTTTCACCGCACTTCAGGAGCAGCTTGGGCTCAAACTGGAATCGCAGAAGGGACCGGTGGAGGTATTCGCGATTGAGCGGGCGGAGAAGCCTTCCGAGAATTAACAAAACCGGCCGTCATGGTAATGTAACTTGATTGTCACCATTTGGCGACGGTTGGGTTGTTATGGTTATCGATTGTGACACCAGGTAGAAGCGAAGATCTACAAATCGAGATCGTCACTCGGCCGTCCGGCGCGCAGTTGATCAAACTGAGCGGGCCGCTGACTCTCCGGACTTTGTTCGAGTTCCAAGAGGCGGCGAGGATGCATACTGAGCATCCTCTGATCGTGGACGCCGAGCAGATTCCTTATATGGATTCCGCCGGACTGGGCGCGATCATCGGGATTTTTGCGTCGTGCCAGCGCACGGGGCAGAAGTTCGCTATTTCGAGTGTCCCGGAGCGCGTGCAGGTGCTGTTCGAAATGACGGGGGTAAAAGACATGCTCCCGTGCTTCTCCTCCATCGAAGAGGCAGAGGCGTCTGTCATCTCAACGTAACATCCTGTTCATGATGTACTCATGACGCACCGATAGACTTACTCCTTCGCGCTTCAAAAAATAACCATGTGGAGGAGTCACGGATGATCAGACGAGTGGTGTGTATGCTGGCTTTGGTATTGCCGCTGGCTGCGCAGGATTCAGAGGTCGAACAATTGAAGAAGATGCTGCTCGACCAACAGCGGCAGATTAACGAATTGAAGCAGAAACTGGGAATGCCGGTCAACGAGGGCGTGCCGGTGAATGCTCACGCGGGGATTGGCGAGGTGGCGAGCACGACTCCGGTGCTGCCTCCGGTGCCGCCGCCGCCGCCGACGTTCAGCGCCCCACTGCCGCCGACGACGACCGCGGCATTGCCGCCCGCTCCCGCGCCTGCTGCGCCGGATGACAGTTCGTCGCCGCTCCAGTTTAAATTGGGCGACGCGTACTTCACGCCGGTCGGGTTCATGGATATGACGTCGGTAGTGAGATCGACTAATACGGGGTCGGGAATCGGGACGAACTTCGGGAGCGTTCCTTATTCGAACGTGCAGGCGGGCGCGTTGAGCGAGACGTTCCTGAGCCCGCAGAACTCGCGCATCGGGATGCGGATCGATACGGCGTTCAAGGACTGGAAGGTGATGGGGTATTGGGAGTCTGACTTTTTGGGTCAGGTCGGCAGCCCGCCGAATGGCGGTCTGGCGGTGAGCAGCAACCCGTTTGTGTTCCGCCTGCGCTTGTACTGGGTGGACGTGCAGAAGGGCAAGTTCGAGTTTCTAGCGGGGCAATCGTGGAGTTTGATGACTCCGAACCGGGTGGGAGTCTCGCCGCTGCCGAGCGACGTGTTCTATTCGCAGAACATGGACGTGAATTACCAGTTGGGTCTGGTGTGGGGTCGTATTCCGGGATACCGGCTGGCGTACCATCCGTCGGATAAGGTCGCGTTCGCGGTCGCTTTTGAAAATTCCCAGCCGTATGTCGGCGGCGCGAATGGCGGCAGCGCGGTCACTCTGCCAACGGCGATCGCTACCACGGCGACTACGGGCTCGACGCAGGGCTCCGTGCTCGGCGGCCAGATCAATAACGGATCGAGCGTGATCAGCGCAGCGGCGCTGATGCCGGACATCATCGCCAAGCTGGCATTCGACCCGACCAGGAAGTTCCACTTTGAAATCGCCGGCGTGATGATCGCGAACAAGATCGCGTATCCGGAGAGCGGCCCGACGTTCCCGACCAACACGAAGGTGGGCGGCGGCGGCTCGATCAATCTGGGCTTCGAACTGGCGCCAGGTTTCCGCATTCTGACCAACAACTTCTGGAGCGCGGGCGGCGGCCGGTACATTTTCGGGCAGGCGCCGGATTTCATCATCCGGGCGAACGGGACCATGTCGCTGGTGCACTCCGGCTCGACCGCTTCCGGCTTTGAATGGACGGCGAAAAGGAGCTTGCTCTTCGGGTACTACGGCGGGGTTTATGTCGGGCGGAACACGGCCCTGGATACCACGGGTAAGTTGATCGGTTATGGCGAAATCGCAAGCGACGGGCAGAACCGGATGATCCAGGAAATCACGTTCGGGGACAATTTCACACTGGCGAAGAGCGCCAAATGGGGCGCGCTGAACCTGATCTTCCAATACTCGTATGTGCAACGGAATCCGTGGCTTGTGACGGGTACGGCGCCCACGAACGCGAACCTTTCGATGGGCTTCTTCGACCTGCGGTACACGCTGCCAGGGTCGGCCCCTACGATGGGTAAGTAAGAGAAAGACACCACTTCCGGTGGCCGCGACTCGGTCAGACAGCCGCGGCTATTACGGTAGTCATCGTTTTGTAACAGACAACTGAGACAATTTAGGAGGTCGGGGATGACTCGAAATATCATACGGGTGACACTGGCTGTCACCCTATTGGCTGGAGGTGCGGCGGGCCAGCAGATACTGATTAACGGAGCTGGCGCGACGTTTCCGTATCCGATGTACTCCAAATGGTTCGACTCGTATCACAAGAAGTTCAAGAACCTGGATTTCAACTATCAGTCGATCGGTTCGAGCGGCGGGATCAAGCAGGTGACAGAGGGCACGGTCGACTTCGGCGCGAGCGATGGTCCGATGAGCGATGAGCAGTTGAAGCAGTTCCGGGACAAGCGGGGCTGCGGCGTGCTGCACTTTCCAACTGTATTGGGCGCGGATGTGCCCACCTACAATGTGCCTGGAGTCACGGGGCAGCTTAATTTCACGGGGGAAGCGCTGGTCGGGATTTTCTTCGGAAAGATTACCAAGTGGAACGATCCGGAGCTGGTGAAGGCGAATCCGGGGGTGACATTGCCCGCCAACAACATCCTGGTGGTTCATCGCTCGGAGGGCAGCGGCACGACGTACGTTTGGGTGGATTATCTGGCTAAGATCAGCCCGGAATGGAAACAGAAGGTGGGCGTCGCCGGATCGGTGAACTGGCCGGTCGGTGTCGGAGGAAAAGGAAACGAAGGTGTATCGGGGCAGATCAAACAGACGCCGAATTCAATTGGCTATGTGGAGTTGATCTACGCCGTGCAGAACAAGATGACCTATGGGAAGGTGAAAAACCTGGCCGGGGTTTTCGTCAACGCCGACCTGGCAAGCGTGACGGCAGCGGCGGCGAAGGCATCTAAAACGATGCCGGATGATTTCCGGGTTTCCATCACCAATGCGGACGGCAAAGACGTGTATCCGATATCGAGTTTTACGTGGCTCCTGATTCCGGAGAAAATCGCCGATGCGACCAAGAAGAAAGCGATCACTGATTTTCTAAAGTGGATGTTGACGGACGGTCAGGGCGAGACGGAAGCGCTGGACTACGCTAAGCTTCCGAAACCGGTGGTCGACAAAGAACTGAAGGCGATCGCGAAGATCCAATAACCACACGTGGCGGCATCCAGCACATCCGCGGTGAAGGCCCGCCCTCCGGGGCGGGCACAATCATTTCAGCAGAGGCTTCGTGCCGGCGACGATCTGACGTACGCGGTTACCTTCGCCGCGGCGTTGAGCATTCTGGTGGTTACCGCGCTGCTGGTTTATGAGCTGTATGTCCACTCCGCTCTGTCGCGCCACAAATTCGGATGGTCGTTTCTGGTCACGCGGACGTGGGACCCGGTGGCGGAACAGTTTGGAGCGCTGCCGTTCATTTACGGAACGGTGGTGACGTCGGCGATCGCGCTGCTGATCGGGATACCGCTGGGAGTGGGCGCGGCGATTTTCCTGGCGGAAATGGCTCCTCCGGGGATTTCGTCGGGGCTGACGTTTCTGATCGAGCTGCTGGCCGCGGTGCCGAGCGTCATTTTCGGCTTGCTGGGAGTTTTCGTTCTGATTCCCATTCTGCGCAAGCTAGAGGATCCCATACGCTCCGTACTGGGATGGACGCCGCTGTTTCAAGGACCGTTCTACGGAGTGAGCATGCTGGCGGCGGGAGTGGTGCTGTCTTTGATGATCATTCCGTTCATCATCTCGATTTCGCGCGAGGTGATTCTGGCTGTTCCCAGCGATCAGAGGGAAGCGGCGCTGGCATTGGGCGCGACGCGCTGGGAGTCGACGTGGCGCGTGGTGGTTCCGTACGCGTACAAGGGGATCACCGGATCGATTTGTCTGTCGCTGGCGCGAGCGTTGGGCGAGACGATGGCGGTGACGATGGTGATCGGCAACGATCCGAGAATCAACGCATCGCTGTTTGCGCCAGGCTACTCCATCGCGGCGATCATCGCCAACGAGTTCGCGGAGGCGCCCGGCGAAATGTATACCAGTGCGTTGATCGAACTGGGCCTGGTGCTGTTCGCCCTGACGATCGTCATCAACGGGGCGGCCCGGATTCTGGTGGCGAGCACTACGGAAAAGGGAGGCTCGTAGGATGTCTCTACGTTTAATCCGGCGCAAAGCGGTGAACGCGCTGATGCTGGCGCTGACAGGTCTGTGCACCTTTATCGCGACGGGAACGTTGCTGTATATCCTGGGGTATCTTCTCGTCCACGGCGGAAAGAACTTGAGCTGGGATTTCTTCACCAAGCTGCCGACGCCGGTGGGCGAAACGGGCGGGGGAATGGCCAACGCGATTGTGGGGAGCGCGAAGCTGCTGCTGCTGGCGACGGCGATCGGCGTGCCGATCGGTTTCCTGGGCGGCGTTTACCTGGCGGAGTTCGGTGGCAACACGTTCGCGTACATCGTACGATATGTAACGGACCTGCTGAACGGGGTGCCCTCGATCGTCATCGGGATTTTCGCTTACACATTAATTGTGCTTCCTCAGAAACACTTTTCGACCCTGGCCGGCGGTTTGGCGCTGAGTATTATGATGATCCCGATTGCGATCCGCAGCTCGGAGGAGTTTCTGCGGGCAGTGCCGCTGGCGCTGCGCGAGGGTGCGATGGCGCTGGGCGCGTCGAAGTCGAAGGCGATTTTGACGGTGGTGATTCCGGCGGCAAAAAACGGCATCATCACCGGCATCATGCTGAACCTGGCGCGCGTGGCGGGCGAAACGGCTCCGTTGATATTCACCAGTTTGGGAAATCGCTTCTGGAGCCCCGGCTGGGAGCAGCCGACCGCCGCGCTGCCGGTCATGATTTATAATTACGCGCTCGGCGCTTACGAGGATTGGCACCAGCAGGCCTGGGCCGCCGGTTTCGTATTATTAACTCTTGTACTAGCTGTCAATATTCTCGCGCGCCTGATTCTTTCGCGGCAGGCGCACGTTCCCAGGTGAACTATGCAGGCTCCGAGTCGACAACCATCCACTGAAATCAACATGCCGCCCATGAGCGTAAACATGCCGGAGGAAATCCGGCCTTCGGGAGCGGCGGCGTCGAAGCTGAGCACGACGAATCTCAATTTTCATTACGGCGCGTTCCAGGCGCTGCACGGAATCTCGATGCAGGTGTACGCGAACCGGGTGACGGCGTTCATCGGGCCGTCGGGGTGCGGCAAATCGACATTTCTGCGGACGCTGAACCGGATGAACGAGACGGTTCGCCACAGCCGGGTGGAGGGCGACATTCAGCTGGATGGAGAAAACATTTTCAACCTCGATGTTTCAGAAGTGCGGCGGCGGGTGGGGATGGTGTTCCAGAAATCGAATCCGTTCCCGAAGTCGATTTTCGAGAACGTCGCGTACGGGCCGCGCATCAACGGATATGAGAATCGCGCCGCGCTGCGGGCGCGGGTGGAGGAGAGCCTGCGCCGCGCCGCGCTGTGGGAAGAGGTGAAGGACAAGCTGAACCAGTCGGCGTATTCGCTTTCAGGGGGCCAGCAGCAGAGGCTGTGCATCGCGCGGGCGCTGGCGGTGAATCCGGAAGTGCTGCTGCTCGACGAGCCTTGTTCAGCGCTCGATCCGATCGCGACGGCGAAGATCGAGGACCTGATCTTTCAACTGAAGAACAGCTGCACCATCGTGATCGTGACGCACAACATGCAGCAGGCGGCGCGCGTGGCGGATTTCACCGGCTTCTTCCTGATGGGACGGCTGATCGAGTTCGATAACACGGCGAAAATTTTCAAGACTCCCGCGATGCGGGAGACGGAGGATTACGTCACGGGCCGGTTTGGTTGATTGCGAGGAGCCTTTAAAAATTGCGACATTTTGTCGAAGAATTAGACCAACTGAAGACCAAGCTGCTGGAAATGAGCTCGCTGGTCGAAGCGGCAATCCAGCGCAGCATCAGCGCGGTGACGCAAAAAGACCGCAGCGCGGCCGAGGAAGTGTTTCGCAACGAGGCGCGCATCAACGGGATCGAAGTGGAGATCGACGAGTTCGCGATCAACCTGCTGGCGCTGCACCAGCCGATGGCGGCCGACCTGCGGCTGATCGTGGCGGCGCTGAAGATCAACACCGATCTGGAACGAATGGGCGACCTGTCGGTGAACATCGCGCAGCGGGCGATGTCGTTAATGGAAGAGCCGGTGATCAAGCCCATGATCGACATTCCGCATATCGCGGGCCTGGTCCAATCGATGGTGCGGAAGAGCCTGGACGCGTTCGTGACACGCGATGCGGAACTGGCGCGGAGCGTGCTGGCGTCGGACGACGCGGTGGACAGCCTGCGCACCGCGTCCTATCACGAACTGGTGAGTTTCATGGAGAGCGATCCGGAGAA
>JBEKOZ010000057.1:0-13005 GCA_049521275.1 Bryobacteraceae bacterium
CTGGTGGGCGAGGTTTATGCCGCGAACACGGTGGGTGCGATTCTAGGAGCGGTCGGGTTCAGCATCGTGCTGATTCCGTGGGTGGGGACGCAGGGAGCGCAACAGGCTCTGATCGCACTGTCGGTGGTGGCAGGGCTGATCCTGTTCTATAAGGCGGGGTTGAAGGGCTCGGGCTACTTCGGCGCGGCCGCGGGCACGCTGATCGCGATTCTTTTTTTCTCGACGGTGTCGGAAGTGCCGTGGCTGGCAATCGCGTATGGACGGCGGATGTCGTTGCAGACCGCGCCGGGGAAACCTCTCTATATCGGCGAAGGGCGCAACTCTTCGGTGGTGGTTTCGCAGCTGGAGGGTGGGCAGATTTATTTTCACGTCAGCGGGAAAGTGGAGGCGTCGACCGAGCCTTACGACATGCGGCTGCAACGCATGCTGGGGCATATCCCGGCGCTGATTCACCAGGACCCGAAGTCGGTGCTGGTGGTGGGGTTCGGGGCGGGAGTCACGGCGGGAACTTTCGTGGTGCATCCGGAGGTCGAAAGTATCACTATCTGCGAAATTGAGCCGCTGATTCCCCAGGCGTCGTCCAAATATTTTGCGGCCGAAAATCACGACGTTTTTCACGATCCCCGGACGCACATGGTGTACGACGACGCGCGGCATTTCGTGCTGACGACGAAAGACAAGTTCGACATTATTACGTCCGATCCGATCCATCCCTGGGTGAAGGGGACGGCGACGCTGTATTCGAAGGAGTATTTCGAGCTGGTGAAGCAGCATCTGAACCCGGGCGGTGTGATTACGCAATGGGTGCCTCTTTATGAGAGCGATTTCGAGACGGTGAAAAGCGAGCTGGCGACGTTCTTCGACGTTTTCCCAAATGGAACCATTTGGGGGAACGACATCAGCGGCGTGGGCTACGATATCGTCCTGCTGGCGCAGGTTGAGCCGACGAAAATCGACGTCGACGCGTTGGAGGAGCGCCTGAGGCGCGACGATTACCAGTTAGTCGCGCGGTCGATGGCGGAGGTGAATTTTCATACCGTACCGCAGTTGCTGGGCACTTATGCGGGGCGCGCGGCGGATTTAAAGAGCTGGCTCGAAGGAGCGCAAATCAATCGAGATCTGAATTTGCGGCTGCAATATCTGGCCGGAATGGGATTGAATTACGACAAGCCTGGAGTTATCTATCGCGAAATGTTGACGCGGAGGATGCCGGCGCCGGACATCTTTTCGGGCTCCGCAGAGAGTATCCGTGCGTTGGTTGCGGCGATGGGCCAGCCTTGATCGTGCCGATTCCGAGCCGTGACCAGAGGGAGCGGTTTCCGGACCGGGCGTCGCCACGAGTGGCGACGCGGCACGCCTGGGGGCGCGCGCCACAAAGACAAAACACAAAACACAAGAGCTACGGGGTGTTGAACAGGAGGCTCATGCAGGTGACTCCGGCTTCGGCCTTTTGTAGTTCGGAAACGTCGATGGGTCGCACTGCGATTCCCGCGGCTTCGAGGATTTTGCGGGTTTGGATGAAGTTCGAGGGCACCAGCAGCGTGTTGCCGAGGGGAAGCACGTCGGCAGCGGAGGGTTCATCGTGCGCGACATCGATGATCTCGAAATCTTGGAACTGATTTGCATCAATCCATTGGCGATTGGCTAGAATCGTCCTGCCACCGGCCCAGCAGGCTCCGCTCTTGAGGTGCAGGCAGCCGTGGACCTCGACAGGGACGACGCGATAGCCGAATGGTTCGAGAAGATCGGCGAGTTGTGATATACCTTCGCGGTTGGTGCGCCGCGAGAGGCCGACATATAACGTCTTGCCGATGGTTACGACGTCGCCGCCTTCGAGAGTCGCCGGGTCGCGGAGGTAGCGGAGCTCGCGGAATGGAGCGAGAGCCTGCGCGATGCTTTCGGTTTCGCCGCGCCGCGATTCGGCTCCGGGGCGCGTGATGACGGCGACTTCGTCGAGCACGATGGCCGGGTCCTCGACGAAGACGCCGTCAGGAAACGAGGGGTCGACGGGCAGGGAAATCACGTGCGCGCCCAGTTCGGCCAGACAAGCTTCGTAGGCGCGGTGCTGCGCGGCGGCCTTCGCGACATCGATCGGCTGGCGATCCAGGAACGTGAGCTCGCAAGAGGCGAAGCTGGAACTCACTTGTCTGGTCAACGCCCGGAGCATTCAGGTCACTATCATAAGACAAGAGTGCTGATGCGCTGGTTGACTCGCCTTCTGAAGTGGTCTTTGTTGTTCCTGGCCGCGCTGTATCTGTTCTGGATTTCGGCCCTCGTGATGCTGAAGTTCGTCGATCCGCCGACGACCGGCGTGCAGCTTCAGCGCTACATCGAAGCCAAAATCAACGGCAAGCCGTATCACAAGAAAATCATTTTCAAGCCGCTTTCTGAGATCTCGGTGCAGTTGCAACACGCGGTGATCGCGTCCGAGGACGGGCGATTTTATACGCATCACGGGGTCGATTGGGAAGAGACGAGAAAGGTGGCGGAGGCTAGCGAAGACAACGGCAAACTGGGACGCGGCGCGTCGACGATCACGCAGCAACTGGTGAAGAATCTATTTTTCACGACCCATCGGAACCCGGTGCGGAAAGCGTTCGAATATACGCTGGCGCCGCTGGCCGATTCGATTCTCGGCAAGCAGCGGGAGTTGGAACTGTATCTCAATATCGTCGAGTGGGGCCCGGGCGTTTGGGGCGCGGAAGCGGCGGCGCAGTATCACTATCACATTCCCGCGGCGAAGTTGGACCGGGAGGAAGCGGCAAGGCTCGCGGCGTGCCTGCCGTCGCCGCGTCGATACAAGCCGGCGAAGATGAACGATTTCAGCGCATCCATTATGGATCGGATGCGGATGATGAATTGGTAAGATGCGGCCTGACCGCTCCCGGAGGTCGCGGCTCTATTGCGCAGCGCCCGCTCTTGGCCGCGGCGCCGGCTCGGTTTTGCCTGCGTCCAGATGGTTCCAGTTGAGGATCGCGTTGAAGGCGAGGAAGAACGTTCCTTGCGTCTGCCAGCGCCAGAAGGGGCGAAGGGCGAACATCACGATGTGGCCTTTGCCGGAGGTAACGTCGACGGCGAGCGCTCGATTGGCGAGCGCCTGTCCGCCGGAGAGCGTGCCCGAAAGCAGCATGTCGTTCTGATTCGCGGGAAATTGCATGACCACGCGGGGACGCGATTCGTCCATCGAGATGCCGAAGGCACGGGCCTGCTGGCGCATCGACGCCTGCGTCTCGGCTTCCGTGGGTGGGGCAGGGCCGGCGTTCACTGGCGTCTCATCGTAGGGCGAGATCTGCACCGGCACTGCGTTCGGCGTCACATTCTGGCCTAGAGGCGAACCGCCGCGGCCTCCTCCGCCGAATCCGCCGAAACCACCGCCGCCGGCCATCAGCACCGGGTCCTGATTGAAGTACACGGGAAGATCCTTTTGATCGTATCCGTAGGCGATGGGGCTCTTCGGATCGGAGATGTGGCCGCGCAGAATGGAGCCTCGCGCGAACAGCGCAGCGGGATGCTCCACGGTGACGCCGCTGGTCAGGCCGTAATCGGAAAGAAACGCGGCTGTCGAACCTTCAGTGATCAGCGTGCCGCCTTCCTGCACGAACTTCGCGAGCGCGGCGAGCCCTTCAATCCCCATGCCGCCGCGAATATCGTCGCTCGAATCGAGGGCGCCGAGGTTGGGAGTCATCTCTGATTTTTTATAGGGAACCGCGTCCTTGCCGGTCATCGCGATGCCCGTCAAATGCGACTGCGAGCTGCCGCCGACGTGCGGGTAAATGATCACGTCGTACTTCGCGCGCAGATTGCCCTCGCGCAGTTTCTGGTCGGCGAAGTAAGTGTACGGCACACCGAAATTATCAAGCGCCGCGCGCACCCAGCCTTCGTCCTGCGTGCGTTGCCAGGAGTGAATGTAGCCGATGCGGGGGACATCGAGATCGTGCGTTTTCACCGTTGGCGCGGTTGCGACTGCCCAGGCGATGAGGCCAAGATTGCGCAGCACGGGCTCGATTTTCGCGCGGTCAGCGTCGGGAATGATGAAGGCTCCGGCGTGGAGCTTGTGCGAATTCACCTCGAAGTCTTCCTCGGCCGCGAGCATCTTTACGTCTTTCAGCTTGAACCGGAAGGCCATCAACGCGTTGTCGGTGGTGTGGTCCAGGACCAGCGTGCTGCCCGTACCGTCGATCCCGCCGGGCGCTTTCACGTCGGCGCTGATCATGGTCATCGGCTTGTCGAACACCGCTTTATCGGTGACCGGAACCAGTTTCACGTTGCGCATGTACTGCATGGTCCAGCCGGTGTCGTCGTAGGGCGCGGGATTCGCGATGGGATAATTCTGCACGCTGAAGTACATGTCGGCGAGCGTGTTATAGGGCTGGTCGGCGCGGATGACGTAGTCGCCTTCCGATACATCGAGCGACCCGGCCTTGAACGCGGCGACGGCTTTGTGAATCTCCAGGCCCTGATGGCGCAGCTCGTTGACCACGTCGGCCGCTTCGCCGCGGCGGTGTTGATTGGCGGGAATCACCCAGCCGTAGGTGGGACCATTCGCGCCCTTGGCCACCGCCCGCTTGTTTTTCACCCAGTAATTTTCGAGATAGAGCTCCTTGTTTTTCGCGACCTGGTTCATCGCGAACAGCAGCGCCGACTCCTGGATGTTGGTATTGTTGCGCGGTCCCCATTTAATGGAGGGCAGAGGAGGGTTCGGGCGGAACCATTCGCGGCTGGTCTGGGTGGGCTGGAGGCGCAGATTTTCGACGATGTCCGGACCGTAGCTTTGCACCTCATAGAAGCGGCCGAAGGAATTGTGCGTGAGCGCGATCCAGAAAAGATAATTCGGCACCCAGCCATCGTAGAACCCGTAGGTAAACACGCCCGGGACGCCGCGCTTGGCCATTTCCATCAATTCGGTTTCGGCGAGCAGCCACCACTCGTCGATGGCAATCGGGTCGAGTGAGTTGTTATAAGGACCGGTGCCGGTGGACACGTATAAATAGGACTGGGCTTCGTGCAGATCGTGCAGGATGGTGGGGTGCCATTCGAGCACGTTGTTGGTGATGTTCTGCGTCAGCTTGAGGTATTGGCCCATGCCGTCGCGATTATTGTCGTGAGCGACGTACTTGCCCCAATACATCAGCGGAGGACGCGCCTTGCCGGTCTTCTTGCCGTAATAATAAGTATCGACCTGCTTCTCGCGGCCGTCGACTTCGACCACGGGAGTAATAAAGATGATGGAGTTGTTACGGATGGTCTGAATGAACGGCGTCTCTTCGATAATCAGGCGGTAGGCCAGCTCGATCAGCATTTCAGGGCCGCCGGTTTCAGGCGAATGGATGCCGCTGGTGGCCCAATAGATAGGCTTCGCCGTCTTGATGATCTCGCGGGCCTGCTGCTCGGTGGTCTTGCGCGGATCGGTGAGCGCGGCGAGCATGCCTTTGTACTTGTCGAGCGACTTGATGGTGGCTTCGTCGGCGATGGCGAGCACCACCTGGTCGCGGCCTTCCTCGGACTGGCCGACCTTCCAGAACATGGCGCGTGGCGACGCTTTGGCGAGGGCTTCGTAATAACGATTGATGTCCTTGGAATAAGTGAGCTCGCCCGGAGTGCCGGGAATGCGGCCGAAGAATTTCAGCGGCGAGGGGACGGTATCGGAGGCGGGCATGTGATCGACAAGCTCGGTTGTGACACGCGAGTCTTGCAAGTACTTTTTGATCAGCGCAGTGTACTCTTCGTCGACTTTCTGCGGCGCGGGAGTGGGATCGGCTGCGGGAGCGGGTTTGGCCTTCTTCGTTTGCGCGAAAGAAGGGATCATGAGCAGGGTAGAGAGGAGAACAACTGGAAGTCGCATATGGCCTTCGTATTTTAGGCTGGTTGGGGCGGTAGTTGCAAACGTGTCCGGCTTACGGAGCCGCGACCATCGGGAGCGGTTGCTTGATTCGATCTAAATGAGCTGGCGGCGCAGGAAATCGAGGGCGGCCTGGGCGGCGAACGTACGCACGCGGGCACGATCGCCGGGGAGTTGCAAGCGTCGCGCCTCGGTCGCGCGATCGGGGCCGGCAAAGGCGATGATCACGGTGCCGACGGGCGCTCCGCTGGCGCTTTCGGGGCCCGCTTCGCCCGTTATGGAAACGGCGTAAGTGGAGCCGGTTCGCTGGCGCGCGGCGTCGGCCATGGCGCAGGCGACCTCTTCGCTCACGGCAGTGTGTGCATCGATGAGATGGCGGTCGACGCCGAGCAGCAACTCTTTTGTGAAATCGTTATAAACCAGAAATCCGCCGACAAAATATTTAGAGCTTCCCGCGACGGAGGTGATGCGCTGTCCCAACAGGCCGCCGGTGCAGCTTTCGGCAACGCTCAGCGTCGCGCTGCGCGCGGCGACCATCGCGCCGACGACGGCTTCGAGCGATTCGCCCTTGCGGGAATAAATCCGGTCGCCCAGCAGAGCTTCGATCGGCGGACCGACTTCGGCGAGCAGCGCTTCGGCTTCCTCCGCAGTCGTGCAGCGGGCGCGCAGGTGGATCTGGATGTCGCTGGGCGCGGCGAGGATCGTCGTGACGGGATTGGTGTATTTCGTATAAACGGGCGCGATGAGTTGATCGAGATCGGATTCGCCCATGCCGGCGACGCGATAGAAGCGAGTGCGAATCACCTGTGCGGGCAGGCGGAGCGCGAGGCGCGGCACGCACTGGCTGGTGAACATCGGCTTCATCTCGTGAGGCGGGCCGGGGAGCAGCATCACGATGCGGTTCTGGTGCTCCAGCCATTGTCCGGCGGCGGTGCCGTTCGGATTGGGAAGAACTTCCGCGCCGTCGACCGCATAGGCCTGGCGCAGATTGATCTCCGCCATCTTGCGATTCATGCGTTGAAATCGCTCGGCGATGGCGTCGCGCAGGTCATCGCGAAAAACCAGCGTGCGGCCGGTGGCGGCGGCAACGGCGTCGCGCGTCAGATCGTCTTCAGTAGGGCCGAGCCCGCCGGCGAGGATCACGATTTCGACGCGCGCCAGTGCTTCGCGAATCGAAGCGGTGAGCAGTTCGCGATCGTCGCCCACGACCATCTTGCGACGGACCTCGACGCCGAGCGCATTGAGCTGGTCGGTGATGAAAAGAGAATTGGTGTCGACGCGCTGAGAGGTCAGAAGTTCGGATCCGACTGCGATGATTTCGGCTTCCATGCTTCCATCATGATCGCGCAGGAGGGTTTGCGTGCGCTTTGGCGCGCCTGTCCGCATGCTGACCTATGGCGGTTCAAACTTCAACTTCGGGGACAGTCCGCTATGGTACGAGGTCTCAAATGCTAAGAGGTGTATTATTTGCTACATTTTGCGGGCGGTCTACGGGATTTCTCACTTCGTACCATAGCGGACTGTCCCCGAAGTTGAAGTGCGAGCCGCGACCGCGGCGAAAGATCACTTTTCTATGGCAGCCGGCGGCCTTCGATGCCTACGTCGACGCGATAGATGGAATTGTTGGTGGCCAGGATCATGGCTTTGGACGGCGCAAAAGCCAGGCCGACGATCGCGGGACCGGAGAGAAACAGCTCCGGTTTGGCGTCGGGCGCGATGCGGACGATTCCGCGGCGGCCTTCGAGCGAAGCCGAGACGTACAGGTTTCCCTTGGCGTCGAACGCCATGCCTTGCGGGCGGCCCAGGCCGCGGTAGAACACGTCCACATGGCCGTCGGGCGAAATGCGCTGCACGGTATCGAAGCTCGACGTAGTGGGTCCGGTGACGTAGAGGCACTGGTCGGGGCCGAAGGCCAGATGATAGGCTGCAATCGACGGCTCGATGGTGGCGAAGACGTAAATCTGGCGCTCGCGGCTGATCTTGAAGATGGTCCCGCTGCGGTCTCCGACGTAAAGAAAATCCTCGTGATCGAAGGCGATGCCGGTGGCGACGCCCATTCCTTCAACATAGACGGCGAGGTTGCCGCCAGGCGAGACCTGATAGACCACGCCATCATGCCGGCTGGAGGCGTAGAGCACACCCTCGGCGTCCATGGCGAGACCGGTGGCGTTCATCAGGTCCGAGACCAGCGGCCGGGCGTTGTGATGCATATCGATTTTGTAAATCGATACCGGAGCTTTCTGTCCGGGCGACCCGCTGAAGGTGGTGAAGATGTTGCCGTGGCGGTCGACCACGGGATTCGAGACGGGGTGCAGGCTGTCGGCGACCAGGATGCCCACGTCGCACTTGTAAGGCGCGTTGCCGACGGTCATCTCGCCCGCGGGCGCGCCCTCCGGGACACGGGCGATCACGAACGAGTCCGAGCCGATCACGATGGGCGCGGAGAGTTCGCCGAACTTCACATGCGGACGATCCGTGCCGGCGAGCCCTTTGCCGCGAATCTGAAATTCACCGCCCGGGATCGCCGCAGCCGGCGACACCTCGGAAATCTGCGGGCCGTTTGGTGCTTTACGAAATGCCATAAAGAAACTTACTAATTGAATTGTTCCATCCAGCGAGGTACAACACAAGCGCGGCGTAGACGCCGGCCATCACGTCGTCCATCACGATCCCGGTTCCGCCGGGCAATCGTTCGAGCTGGCGCACCGGCCACGGCTTCCAGATATCGAAGGTGCGGAACAGCAGAAACGCCGCGATCCATGCGCCGGGCGAGTACATCAGGGCGCCCGCGAGAGCGATCCACTGGCCGACGACTTCGTCGATCACCACGATTTGCGGGTCCTTCTTTCCCACCTGCAGCGCGGTGCTGCCCGCCGACCAGATCGCGGGCGCCAGAAGAATCAGCGCGAGTAGCGCGAAAAACCACGGGGGTTGATGACGCAGGGGCCAGGCGACGAGCAGCGCTCCCAGCGATCCCGCGGTGCCGGGGCCTTTGGGGAAGTAGCCGCATCCGAACCAGGTGGCGAGCACCCGCGCAAGGGTCTTCACTCCTCTTCGTCCTCCGGATGCGCAAGGTCGGCCGGCTCGGAAATGACGTATCTTTCGGATGCCCAGTTGCCCAAATCGATCAGACGGCAGCGCTCGCTGCAAAACGGCATTTCGGGATTGTCCAAGGTGACGTCCTTTTTACAGATCGGGCACTTCATGCGGGTCTGATCAAACCAAAGCGATTTGCAGTAATTTTTCCTGCGAAGTCGCGCGGGGCGCATCCACCAGTTCTCCGGTCAGATCGTAATCGTGCGCCTCGGTCACGCGCAGGGTGCGCATGTCGCCCGAATTCAGTGGGTGTTCGCCCGGATCGGAGATGTAGCAGACGCCGTCGATTTCGGGCGCTTGGGTCGAAAGCCTGGCTTGCCACACCAGCTCCGAATCGGACGACGGACCCTCCACCAGAACGCGGAATTCACGGCCGATCAACGCGCGATTTCGTTTGCGCGAGATTTTCTTCTGGATCGACATTAAGTGCCGCTTGCGATTGTAGATCGTCTTGGCGTCGACCTTTTGATCCAGCTCGAAACTCTTGCTCGAATCTTCATCGGAGTACGAAAAAACGCCCAGCCGATCGAACTGCGCGGCCTCGACGAACTGGCAGAGAGTCTCGAAATCCTGCTCGGTTTCGCCCGGGAAACCGGCGATCATGCTGGTCCGGATCCCGACGCCGGGGATGGTCGCGCGGATGCGCTCAATCAATTTGAGGAAGATGTCGCCACTCGCGCCGCGCTTCATCCTTTTGAGGACCGGAGCGCTGGCATGCTGCAAAGGCATGTCAATATATTTCACCAGCGACGGGTGCCCGGCGATGGTGTCGAGCAGTTTCTGCGTGACTTTATTCGGATAGGCGTACAGGAAGCGGACCCATTTTTCGTGTTCTGTTTCTATTTGCGCCAGACGCGCGAGCAGCGTGGAGAGGCCGTCCTTCATGCCGAAATCTTCGCCGTAGCAAGTGGTGTCCTGGCCGATCAGATTGATCTCGCGGACGCCTTGCGAAAACAGGCGCGTGGCTTCGGAAATCACCGATTCGAAGCGCCGGCTGCGGAATTTGCCGCGGTATTGCGGGATCACGCAGAACGTGCATGGGTGGTCGCAGCCCTCAGCGATTTTGATGTAGGCGAAGTGGCGCGGCGTCGAGAGCACGCGCGGCGTGAGGTCGTGATAGAGATAGGCGTCGAGGGGATTTTCGGCAGGTACTACGCCTTCGCAGAGAGCCGTGATCCGCTCCAGTTCATTGGTGCCGATGACGGCGTCCACTTCCGGCATACCTTTTTGAATGTCGGCGCGATATCGTTCCACCAGGCATCCGGCGACAATAAGGCGCTGGGCGCGCCCGGTTTTCTTGTACTCGGCCATCTCGAGAATCGTGTCGACCGACTCCTGCTTGGCGGGATCGATGAAGCTGCAGGTGTTGACGACAATGACGTCGGCATCGGAGGGATGCGGCGTCAGTTCATGACCGCCGGCGACAAGCTGGCCCATCATCACCTCCGTATCGACGAGGTTCTTCGGGCATCCGAGACTGACAAAACCGATTTTCAAAATAGATTCCTGCTGAGGCGGGCTAGCTTTATGATAGCAAGACCGCTCCCTGTGGTCGCGGCTCGGAAGGGCGCGTCGACTAGAAATGACACTGTGATAAGCCGCGCTTTTCGAGGTATTGCTGATGATATTCCTCGGCGCGCCAGAATTCGGTGGCGGGAGTGATCTCGGTGACGATGGGGCGCGGGAAGCGGCTTTGCGCGGCATCGCGGGATGCCTTCGCTTCGGCTTCCTGTTCCGGCGAATGATAGAAGATCGCGGAGCGGTACTGCGTTCCGACGTCGGGACCCTGGCGATTCAGCGTGGTCGGGTTGTGATTGTCCCAGAACACTTCGAGAATGTCGTGGTAGCTGATCACCGCGGGATCGAAGGTCACTTCCAGCACCTCGGCGTGACCAGTCGAATCCGTGCAGACATCCTTATATGTGGGGCTCTTGAGCTTGCCGCCCATATAGCCCACCTGCGTTTCCTTCACACCTGCAAGCCGGCGGTAGGTCGCTTCGACGCCCCAAAAACATCCGGCCCCCAGAGTCGCTTTTTCCAACATACTATTATTATATTGGCTAAACTGCGAGTCGCGAATCAGACTAGAGGACGCATCCTGGCGGACCGCGCCGATATCGCCGACACTAGCGCCAAACGCCGCACCGGGCTGTTAAAGCACTCCGGCCTGGAGCGGGGCGAGGGATTGTGGATTGTTCCGTGCGAAGGGGTCCACACGTTTGCCATGAAGTTTCCGATCGACGTGATTTTCCTGAGCAGGAAAAAGCTGGTGCTGAAGACGCGTCCGGATATGGGGAAGCGGCGGATCGCCCTCAGCCTGCGCGCGCATTCGGTTCTTGAATTGCCGGCCGGGATGCTGGCCGAGACTGGCACGGTCGCCGGCGATCAGCTGGAGTTTGAGAAATACGACGTGTGAACACACTTGTGCCTTGGGTGTTGTCAGCATCCTTCGACATGGCGGCTCCGCCACGAGCCGCCATGCGAAGGTCTAAACTGGAGCGCTCCCACCGTTTTTTCACCCGCAACGGCTTGGGTCACCGCACTGTAACCGAATGGCGAGAGGAGAGCTTCGAAGACTTCACCCTCGCGGTAGTGGATCGGGATACGACGAAATGACCGATCTCTTGATCACATCATGCGCCGTGGGATCGCGAGCCGGGATGAGCGAAGAATGCGAAGTGCTTGAAGAGCCAGGAGAAAACATCCCTGAAATTTAATGTGATCGGGGATGTTTAACGGGCTTGCGCTTCGGTGGAAATTTTGCCTTTGCTACGGGCTTGGGTTTCGGCACGATCTGTGGCTTCGTTTTCACGACCGGCTTCGCGCTGAGCACTTTTTGAAAATGCTCCACTTCGTTGGGCGTCAGCGAGCGATATCGTCCGGGGGCGACATCCAGCTCGAGAAACGCGATTTTCACCCGGCGCAGCTTCTCGACTAGTTTCCCGAAATAGGCGAACATCAAGCGGATCTGGTTCTGGCGCCCCTCCGTGATTTTCACTTCGTACCACGGATTCACGCCGGTCTTGACGCACTTGATCTCGGCGGGGGACGTTCGGCGGCCGTGTACCAGAACGCCTTCGCGAAAGGCGCGCTCCTGTTCGTCGGTCATCTGGCCGTTCACTTTCACCACGTACGTCTTGGTCACGTGACTCGCGGGAGCGGTCAGCTTATGCGCAAAATCGCCGTCGCTGGTGAACAGCAGCAGGCCTTCGCTCTGATAATCGAGCCGCCCCACCGGGAACACGCGCTCCCGCACGCCGCGCAGCAGATGCATTACAGTTTCCCGGCCCTCGGGATCGGAAACCGTGGTCACGCAGCCCTTGGGTTTGTTCATCGCCAGATAAATGTGACGCTTGGGCGCGCGCAGCAGGCGGCCGTCGACCTTGACGTGATCGACTTCGAAATCCGCCTTCGACCCCAGCTCCGTCACCACCGTCCCGTTCACGGTGACGCGGCCTTCGGTGATCAGTTCCTCGGCTTTGCGCCGGCTCGCGACGCCGGCCTGAGAGAGGATTTTCTGGAGGCGCTGCTCAGCCATTCGAAGGCTCTTCTAATCCAGGCGCCGCGTCACTTGTTTCGGGATCGACGATTTCCAGGCGTCCCAACTCCTCGAACTCCTTAAGGGTCGGCAACTCGGATACGTCCTTCAATCCGAACTGCACCAGAAACTCTTTCGTCGTCTTGTACAGAATCGGCTTGCCCACCACGTTCTTGCGGCCAGCCTCCGCGATCAGCTTGCGGTCGAGCAGCGTTTTCAGCACGCCTACGCCCTGCACACCGCGGATCTCCATAATTTCCGGAGTGGTCACCGGCTGTTTGTACGCGATCACGGCCAGCGTTTCCAAGGCCGCCAGCGACAATTTCAGCGGAGGCGTCAGCTTCTTGACGAACGCGCGCACCGCTTCGTGATGCTCCGCTTTGGTCGCCATCTTGTAGCCGCCGGCGACTTCGCGGACCGCCAGGCCGTGCTCGGCTTTGGCGAACTCCGCGACAATCTCATCCAGCAAACGCTTGATCTTGTCGATCGGCTGCTGGAGCGCGGCCGCCATCTGCTGCGCCGACAAAGGCTC
>JBEKOZ010000058.1:0-12902 GCA_049521275.1 Bryobacteraceae bacterium
TCAACGCGGCACGCACGCGCACCAGCACGTCGCCGCGGCCGATCTGCGGAACATCCACCGTCTCGATCTGCACGTCCTCTTTTCCGTAGAGAACGGCGGCCGTCATCTGATGATTCACTCTTCCCACCTTTGTGGTTCTACTACTATCTTTAATGATTCCTCGTCAGGATGCAACGCGCGATCAATCCCTTCATTAATATTATTTAATGCGTAGCGGTGCGAGATCAGCCGCTCGACCTTCAAGGACCCGTCGAAAACCATCTCCGCGCCTTCCTTCTGCACGTCGATCGAAGCGCTATAGGACCCGCATAACATGCGTTCTCCCATGCAGATATCTGCGCCTGAAAGGTCCACGCGTTCCTGATGCGACGTTTGTGCGAACAACAGAATCTTCGCTCCAGGCCGCGAGCACTTCACGGCCTGTTCGACTATCCCTTTGGCAGAGGCGGCCACAATTACCAGATCGGCACCACGGCCGTCTGTCATGAATCGCACACGCCGATCAAAATCTTCCGCCCTCGGATCGAACGCTTCGGAGGCGCCGAACTCGCGCGACAGCTTGCGGCGCGCAGGCATCGCATCCGTGGCCACGATTTTCGCGCCCGTCCGCGCCAGCATCATGGTGAAGATGAGTCCGATCGGGCCTTGCCCCAGGATCGCGACCACATCTTCGGGTTGCGGATCGATCTGCTTCACACCCTTCAGGCACGTATTCACCGGTTCGACGAAGCACGCCTGATCGAAGGAAACGCCGGGCGGAATTTTCTCGACGCCGCGTTCGACAATCCAGTCCATCGCGCGAACGTACTGAGCAAACCCCCCGCCAGCCGGCTCATGCCCGGCCGTCACGCCGACCTTTTTATAGACCGGACACTGCGCGTACAGTTTCCGCGAGCAGTAAAAACATTTTCCGCAGGGAATGTGATGGAACACGATCACGCCGTCGCCGGGTTGAAACCGGGTGACGCCGCGTCCGACTTTCGCCACCACTCCGGCCGTCTCATGCCCGTAAATGCGCGGCGGGGGCAGCAGATTGTATTCGATCTTTTTGAGGTCGGTGTGGCAGATGCCGCACGCTTCCACGCGAATCAGAATTTCCCCCGCGCCGATTTCAGGCACCGGAATCGATTCCACTTCCACCACGCTGTCGCCCTTGTAAACAGCGGCCTTCATCGTTGCCAGCGCAACGGCATCGTCGGACGCGTTGGCGACCCTAAAATCGACAGTCTGCAAAAAATGCTCCTAGAGATTCGGATGCCACATTGCAATTGGCTTCGAGGCGCTTGAGCGCCGGTATCCGCGTAAACGGCCGGCTCATCGCCGCCATCGCGATCCTGGGAAGCGAGAACCGCCCCGCTCCGTCGCGATATAAATTGAAGTCGAGCGGCATGTCTTCATTCGCAGTATCGGAAACCGCGCGCACGCTATAAAAGGGCACGCTCCATCGCTCGGCGATTTTCTTCACCGCGCCCGCTTCCATTTCGGCCGCGATGGCGCCTGTTTCTTGCCGCAGCCGGCGTTTCTCCTCGACGGTCACGACGACGCGGTCGGAGGAACTGATGGCGCCGCTCACATAGCGTCCGCCGCAGGCAGGCGGAGCATCACCCCACACCACCACATCGCCGATCCGCAGCGCAGGATCCAGCGCTCCGCAAAAACCCGTATTAATAATGCCGCTTACTTCCATCTTTTTCCTGAATACTTCCTCAACACACCGTGGCCCCGGACCGTTCGCCGCCAGCAACCACCGGTCTCCGTCCTTCGAAATCGCCCGGGCAAACCTCGCGCCATTCCAATCAAGCTTGACGGCCGGTCCGAATCGTTTCAGGATCCCGCTGAATTCGCGGGCCTCCGCCGCCACCAGCAACCACGTCCGCACTAGCAATATCCGTTGGCTCTGAACCAATCGACTGCGCGTTCGAGCGCCCCTGCCGCCGGGCCGGGCGAATACCCCAAATCGCGCGCGGCTTTATCCTGCCGCACCCACATCTTCTTGCGAGCCATCTTCACCCCGTCCAGAGGCGCCAGCGGCTCTTTTCCCGTTACCCCCGCCCACGCCGTCGAAACCACTCCCGCCGCATACGCCACCGCGTACGGAATCCGCATCCTCGGCGCCGGCCGGCCCACTGCTTTGGCCAACGTTCCGAAGATGCTCTGGAGCGTCAGGTTCTCTGAACCCAGTATGTACCGCTCCCCCACCCGGCCCCGTTCGCACGCGGCCAGATGACCATCCGCCACATCGCGCACATCGACGACATTCAATCCGGTATCCAAAAACGCCGGCATCGCGCCGCGCACAAAATCAACCAGCATTTTTCCCGTGGGTGTCGGCTTAAAATCATGATCGCCCACCGGAGCCGTCGGATTCACGATCACCACCGGAAATCCATCCCCGGCAAACTCCAAGGCTACTTTTTCGGCCAGGAACTTGGACCTCTTGTACGGCCCCTGCATGTCTTCGATGCCGACCGGCGTCTGTTCGTCGCCAATTCCCTCCTTCGGAATTCCGATACAGCCTACCGTGCTCGTATAAACGACCCTCTCTACGCCACTACGTCGCGCAGCTTGGAACAGATTCCGCGTCCCCTCGACGTTCGACCGGTACATCTCCTCCGGATCGCGCGTCCATAGCCGGTAATCGGCTGCCACGTGGTAAACAACGCCGCATCCCTCCACCGCCCGCGCCAGCGATTCCGGATCGCGCAAGTCGCCTTCGACCGCCTCGACCCCGTCCAGGTCTTTCAATCGACCCGCATCGCGAACCAGAACTCTAACCCGATCTCCCCGCTCCACCAACTTGCGCGCCACATGCCAGCCCACGAATCCCGTGGCGCCCGTCACCAGCGTCGGTTTCACCTAGCTCAAAAGCCAGCCCAGTTGCTTAAACGGATCGCTGAACTTCGAATTAATGCCGTACGCCGCCGACGGCTCATACCCGCAATGCACCATGCACTCCGCGCACCTCGGATCATTGCCTTCCCCGTAGTTCTCCCACGGCGTCTTGGTCATCAGGTCCTCGAAGGTATCGTGATGCGCGTCGGTGATCAGGTAGCAGGGACCCTTCCAGCCTTTCACGTTATAAGTCGGCATGCCCCACGCGGTGCACGGCATCTCGCGCTCGCCTTGCAGAAATTCCATGTAAATCGGAGAC
The DNA here is from genome assembly GCA_049521275.1 of Bryobacteraceae bacterium. Taxonomy (GTDB): domain Bacteria; phylum Acidobacteriota; class Terriglobia; order Bryobacterales; family Bryobacteraceae; genus Palsa-187. Next base: position 3,152 of record JBEKOZ010000058.1, read on the forward strand.
GACACCAGCGGGAAGCGCTTGGCGAACTTGTCGATATCCTTGAACTTCTCGTGCACATCGTCGCGCGTCAGAAAAATTTCGCGCTGATTGACCGCCGAATATCCATACGCCGGAGAGATAGCATGGCCGTCGACCTTGAAAGGCTCCAGAAACTCGTACAGCTCCCAGATCTCTTTCATGTCGGTTTCCTTATACACCGTGGTGTTGGTGAACACCTTGAACCCGGCTGCTTTCGCGGCTTTGAGCCCTTCGAGCGCTTCCTTGAAAACGCCCTCGCGCTCGACCGACAGGTCGTGATTCTTTTCCATGCCGTCCAGGTGGACGTTGAACACCAGGCCGGGATGGGGCGTGAATTCCTTCAGCTTCTTCACCATGAACATGCCGTTGGTGCAGAGCTGGATCCACTTCCCGCGGGCCAGAATTTCGTTGGTTAGTTGAGCGATCTCCGGGTACAGCAGCGGCTCCCCGCCGCAGATCGAAACCATGGGCGCGCCGCACTCGTCCACCGCTTTCAGGCATTGCGCCAGGCTCAACCGCTCCCGGATCGACGACTCGTATTCGCGGATGCGACCGCACCCGGTGCAGGTCAGGTTGCAGGCATGCAACGGCTCCAGCATCATCACCAGCGGGAACCGCTTGTTGATCATCGGATGCGGCTTGCGCTCGACGCCGGCCGCCGGAATCTGGGCGTGGATGATGCGGAACGGATTCGCGTCATCCGATACCGAGTTGTTTTTCTGCCACTCCGGCCGCGGACGAATCTTGTTCTTGGCGATGTAGGTCGCCATGTCGGCGACTTGCGAAAAAGGAACTCTCATGTACGATCTGCTCCGTGTGCGCTCCTCGCCTTCAGGTAGCAGGACATGGCCAGCACCGGAAACGAGTTGCGATAAAGGTGATATTTCAGGTAAAAAACGCGAGGGAATCCGGTGCCGGTGGCCAGCGCCTCATCCCAGCTTCCATCCGCTTTCTGCGTTTCAATTAAATACTCAATGCCCTTGTGCACGCTGTTGCTGGTGGTGTCGCCGCCGGCCAGGAGGCCCAGCACCGCCCAAGCCGTTTGCGAAGGCGTGCTTTTCGCCGGCATGTAAGTGTGATTGTCGTAGCTGGCGCAGCTTTCGCCCCAGCCTCCGTCGGCGTTTTGAATCGACCGCAGCCACTCCCCCGCCCGCAGGATGTAGGCTTCCCGGTCGCTCTCGCCCGCGTCTTTCAATCCGCGCAAAGCGAGGAACGTGCCGTAAATATAATCGACGCCCCAGCGCCCATACCAGCTTCCGTCCACTTCCTGGGTGCGCTTCAGATACTCCACGCCGCGCCGGATCGCCGGATGATGGCTGTCGATCCCCGATGCGATCAACCCTTCCATCACACGCCCCGTAATATCCGGGCACGTCGGATCGAGCATCGCGTTGTGATCGGCAAACGGCACCGAACTCAGGAAATTCCAATTATTATCGACGTCGAACGCCGCCCAGCCCCCGTCTTTCGATTGCATCGCCAGCAGCCAGTTGATGGCTCTCTCGGTGACGGCTTCCTGTTTCGCGGAACTCGATCCCCGGGCCCGCGCCAAAGCCAGCAGCACCTGCGCCGTATCGTCGATGTCCGGATAGCTTTCGTTGGCGAATTCGAAATACCAGCCCGAGGGCTCGACATTGGGCCGCTTGACGGACCAGTCGCCCTTGCGCCGGACTTCTTTCGTTAACAGCCAATCCACGGTGCGGCTCAGTTTCGCGTCCGGAACCACCCCCGATTCGCCCAGCGCGTAGGCCGCAATCGCCGTGTCCCACACCGGCGAAAAACAAGGCTGGAAGAAGAACCCGCGCTCATCGTCGACCAACAAATTGAAAAACTGTTTTTCCGCCTCTTTGACGTCCGGATGATCCTTGGGATAACCCAACAGATCGAGCGCCATGATGACGTACATCATCGGCGGATAAATCGCCCCCAACCCGTCCGTATAACGCGTCCGTTCGAGCATCCATTGCTCGGCGCGCCGGATCGCCCTGGTCCGTATCCCTCGCGAGCCGTGCCGCTCCCAGAACTTCAGGCATTTGTCGGCTTTGAGGAAGAAATTCCGCCAGCTGAAAAACCCTTCGTCATTCGGGAATTCGAGCGGCACTCCGGGCAGGAACAGTTCTTTGAGCGAAAATCCCTTCGGCACCGGCCGCCGCGGATTCATCGCGTGAACGATCGACAAAGGAATCACGATCGCCCGCGACCAGGACGAAATTTCGTAAATCAGCTTGCCGAGCAGAATCCCCTCCGGCGGAATGGAAGGCGTGTTTTCGCGCGGATAAAGATTGAACAGGCTGAGATTGATCTTGGTGTAGCTGTTGGCGGCCTGCATTCCGCCCATGGCCAGGATTCTTTCGCGCGCCCGGCTCAAATGCGAGTCGTCATAAGCCAAGCCGGCTAGTTTCAGCGCCGTGTAAGCCTTCACCGACGCCGAGATTTCCGACGGCCCCTCGGCGTAAATATTGAATCCACCATCGGGCAACTGCCGCGCCAGAATCGATCTCACGGCCTTGTCAACAAGGGGCCTGGTCGGAGGATTCCAGACGCCGTCGACCGGCGGATGCCGCCACAGCTCCAGCAATATGAAATCGGACTCGAGCGTCGTATCGGCCGTCAGGTCACCCCACCAGAATCCTTCTGCCGTCTGGCGCCCGAGCATGTAGTCGGCTGCGCTGCGCAACGATCGAGCCGTTGCGGCAGTCAAAGCTTCGGCAAGTTGAAGACTAGGACTCATACGCGCGCGATGGTCTGCAATTGCACCGTGCGGCCAAGTTCGGATGGCAGATTAAACCGCACGTCCTCTTCCTTGATTTCCATTTCCTCGAGCTCATTGAACCCACTCCCCTGTAGCGAGCCGATCAGCTCCTCCACAAGATTTTCAGGAGCCGACGCACCCGCCGTCACTGCTACCGTTTGGATGCCCGAAAGCCATGCTGGTTTCACTTCTTTTAGGTCGTCGATCAGATACGCCGGAACACCCATTTTCTCGCAAACCTCGACCAGCCTTCGCGAATTCGAACTGTTCTGCGAACCCACCACCAGCAACAACTGGCACAGCGGCACCACCGCCTTCACCGCCAGCTGCCGGTTCTCGGTGGCATAACAAATATCCTGCGCCGCCGGACCCTGGATTTTCGGGAACCGCTCCCGCAGCCGCTCCACGATATCCCGCGTCTCATCTAAGCTTAGAGTAGTTTGCGTAATAAAGGATACGTGCTCCGGATCGCTGATGTTCAGCCGGTCCACATCCTCGACGGTCGAAACCAGGATGGTGGATTGCGGAGCCTCGCCCAGCGTGCCGATCACCTCATCGTGATCCTTATGCCCTATTAACACGATGGAGTAGCCTCTTTTTGCGAACTTAACGGCTTCTAAGTGCACTTTAGTGACCAGCGGACAAGTCGCATCGATCACTTTGAGGCTGCGCTCCTTGGCTTCGATCCGCACCGCCGGAGATACGCCGTGGGCGCTGAAAATCACCCGCGCGCCGCTGGGAACCTCTTCCAGTTCCTCAACGAATATCGCCCCCGCCTCGCGTAACTCATCCACAACGTGTTTATTGTGAACAATCTCCTTGCGGACATAGATCGGCGCCCCATAGAGATCCAGTGCAATTTTGACCACATCGATGGCACGCACCACACCAGCGCAAAAACCACGCGGTCTCAGTAAGATGATCTTCTTAGACGCGGTACTCATAAGGAATTCACATTATAGCAAGGAAATAGCGTTCCCTGCCCTAGAATCCAATTTGGGTCAAACCTGCGCTTCACCGCGCGCATGGCCTCGATCTCCGCCGGCAAGTACTGTATTTCGAGCAGATGCGCCTTGCGCTTCCCCAGCCCGTGCTCGGCCCCGACCGTCCCGCCCAGCGCGACCGCCTCGCGCGCCAGCTCCGTAGTCACAGCCTTAGCCGCCGCGAACTGCTCCGGGCTGTCCGAGAACGTGTTTATATGCAGATGCGCGTCGCCGATGTGGCCAAAAATGACAAAATTCTCGCCCACGGCCTGCCGCAGCCGGGTCTGGTAAGTGGCCAAAATCTCCCTGTTTTTTTCGAATGGCACGGCGTAATCGGTGCTCAATTTCATGAACCCGGAGCGCCGGATCCGTGCGTTCACCCGCTCCGGCAGCGAATGGCGGAATTGCCGGAACCGTTCCCGGTCGGCGGCCGAAGTCGCAAACCAGGAGTCGTTTTCGAGCGCCCCGTCCATATCCAGATCGGCCTCGCCCTCGATCTCGATCATGAGCGCCGCTTCGTGCGCCACATCCATCATTCTGAGCGACTTCGCGTCCAGATACTCGAGCATCCGCAGCCCCGGCGTCGTCCTCCACCGGTCGACCGCGTCGAGCGCCGCCTCCTGAGACCCGAAAAACACCACGCCGCCGAGGATTTCCCCCGGCGCCGGCAGCAGTTGCAATTCGGCCTGGGTGACCACCCCCAGCGTCCCTTCGTTCCCGATAAACAAGTCGACCCAATCCATCCCCGGCCGAAGCCGATATCCCGCAGAATGCTTGGTAGTACGAGGCAGAGGCAGCGCGGGCACTTCGAAATCGACCGGCTGGCCGCGGCGAACCTCGGTCATGCGGCCGTCGAGCAGAGCAACTCTCAGCGCCAAAACATGTTCGCGGGTCGCCCCATACCGGAAACTGCGCGACCCGCTGGCATTGGTCGCGATATTTCCGCCGATGGATGAAGTATTTTCGGTAGGATCGGGCGCATAGAACTGTCCCGAAGCGGCGGCTCCCGATTGCACTTCGCGCAGCAGGACTCCTGGGCCGACCGTAGCCCTACCCTGGTCAATATTGATCACCCGCAGCTTCGCGAGCGATAATCCCCACCCGCCCTGCGGCGCCGCTCCGCCAGTGACGCCGGTGAGCGCTCCCATGATGGTGATCGGGACATTCTCCGCCGAAGCGCGCTTGAGGATCTCAACGACTTGCTCTTCGCTCTCAGGAGAAAAGACCTGCTCCGCGGAACCGGGATACCCGGACGCGTCGGTGATGTCCATATTTTTTAGTGTAGTCTCACCAGATCGTTTTGACGCTGGAGGCCCGAATCATCCCATCGCGGCTGATCACTGGCACACCGAGCGACACTGCCGTGGCCGCGACGATACGATCCGGCATGTCCGATACGGCTTCCCTGGGCACCGAACGCATAGCTTCAGCGATGTCGGCTGTAAACGGAACTTCCTCTAGCACGTGAGCGGAATTCTCCAAAGCTTTTCTCAATTCGTCATAAGCTGACGAAGGAAGACGATTTTTTTCGACCAGGTAAATGACTTCGACCAAACTAATCGTCGACAATCCGATTTTCGTTCGTTCAATTCCCGATTTTTCGAAAAACGTTCTGGCGGACTCAGACAGCCTTGCATCGTCGTACAGATGCCAAAGTGCGGCATGCGTGTCGGCTATACCAACGATCATTCGACGTCTTTGGGGAAATTGCGAAGCATGTCAGCGCGGTTCGCATCAATCTCTTCCGCCGACGGCGCAGCACCGTACTTCGCGAACATTCCACGGCCGGTCTCAAACGGCTGACTGGAGCCTTCCAACTCGACGGGTGGCGTGAGAGACTTCTCGATTACACGGCGGGCGAAGCGCGCGGCGGAAACGCCTTGCGCGTCCGCTTTCGCCTTCAGAACCGCCGCGATTTCGTCGGGGAGCTCAATCGTCAGGTTCATGCCGGGTCCTTCAATCTCAGTTTAGCTTACGACCATCAAACCTCTAAAATCACCGGCATAATCAGCGGCCTCCGCGACGTTTCTTTGGTCAGATACCGCTTCAGATCCGCGCGGATTTTCTCCTGCATCACTCCCAAATCCGTCCGCTCTTCGGCCGACGAGGAGTTCAGCGTCTTCAGGACGACTTTGCGGGCTTCCTCCATCACGTCCGACCGGTCTTCGAGGGACATAAAGCCGCGGCTCACGATCTCCGGCAGGCCTTCGCATACGCCGGTATGTTTATTGATGGCGATAATCGGCAGCACGAAACCGTCTTCCGATAAATGACGGCGGTCGCGAATCACCATATCCTCCACGACTTCGTCGAGCGTGCCCGAATCGATGCAGATGCGGCCCACGGTTACCGGCTCGCCTTTGCGGGCGCCCTTTTTATCGATCTCCAGCGTCTCGCCCGATTCCAGAACGAAAGTCGCTTCCAGGTTGTAATGCGTCAGATGCTGCGCCAGTTGCGCGTGCTTGGTCATCTGCCGGTACTCGCCGTGTATCGGGACGAAATATTTCGGCCGAACCAGGTTCAGGATCAGCCGCAGCTCCTCCGCGCTGCCGTGGCCGGAGACGTGAATCGGCGGATTCATCGGGCCGTAGACCAGGTCAGCGCCGCGCCGCGCGATGTGATTCATCATGCGGTAAATGGCTTTTTCATTTCCCGGAATAATGCGCGCGCTCAACGCGACCACGTCGCCCGTTTCGATCGACAGGTGCTTATGATTGTCGACCGCCACGCGCGACAACGCCGACATCGGCTCACCCTGCGTGCCGCTGACGATCGCGCAAACCTTGCTGGGCGCGGTCTGCATCAGGTCCTGCGGACGGAGCAGAATGCCGTTGGGGATGGTCAGGAATCCGAGATTGTGCGCGATCTCCGTAGCCGTATTCATGCTGCGGCCGATGAAGGCGACCTTGCGGCCGTATTCATGCGCCGCGTCGAGAATCTGTTGCAGCCGGTGAATGGAGGAGCTGAAACAGGAGATTACGATTTTCCGCGGCGCCCGCATAAACAGCTCGGCGAATCGCGGCCCGACTGCGCGCTCGCTCTCCGTGTAGCCGGACCGGTCGACGTTGGTCGAATCCGACATCAGCAGCAGCACGCCGCGCTTGCCGTACTCGGCGAATTTGTGCAGATCGAACAATTCGTTGTCGGTGGGCGACGGGTCCACCTTGAAATCGCCGGTGTGCATGATCACGCCCAGAGGCGTCGTGATGGCCAGCGCGACGCAGCTAACCGTCGAATGCGTGACATGAATGAATTCGATCGAAAACGGACCCAGCACCAGCGTTTCGCCGGCCTTAACCTTATTAAGATTGACCTCGCGCAGCATCTCGTGCTCTTCGAGGCGCCGCTCCACCAGCGCCAGCGTGAACGCGGTGCCGTAGACGGGAATCTTCATCAGCGCCAGCAGAAAGGGAATGCCGCCGATATGATCCTCGTGTCCATGCGTGAGGATCAGGCCGCGCACATGTTCGGCGTTGTCCTCGAGATACGTAAAATCCGGCGTGACGATGTCCACGCCCATGAGTTCCGCGTCGGGGAACATCATCCCCGCGTCGAGAACGATAATGTCATCGCCATAGCGGACGGCCATGCAGTTCATACCGAACTCGCCGAGGCCGCCCAGCGGGATGATTTGTAGTTTTTTATCTGACATTTAAATAAACATTCCAAGATTAGCGCACTATACTGAAAACATGGCAGCCGCCACGCAAATTTCCGTGACCGAGTATCTCAATACCACCTATCGCCCCGACCGCGATTACGTGGACGGCGAGGTCCTGGAGCGTAACTTGGGTGAATACGACCACAGCAGACCACAGATGCTCATTGGCGCATATTTCTACAATCGGGAAAAGGAATGGCGCGTCCGCGTCGTCCCCGAACAACGTGTGCAGGTGAATCCGGGCCGCTTTCGCATTCCCGACGTCTGCGTCGTGCTTGCCGAGTCGCCGGTCGAGGCGATCTTTCGCCATCCGCCGCTCATTTGTATCGAAATTCTTTCCAAGGACGACACCTTCAAATCCGTGACCGAGCGGCTGGACGACTACCTCGCCATGGGTGTCCCCAACGTCTGGGTGATCGAGCCTCACGCGCGACGCGGCTACATTTACAACGCTGATGGTTTCCTCGAAGCAAAGGACGGCGTGCTGCGGGCGGCAAATTCAGAAATTGCGGTTCCATTGGCGAGTATTTTCGAGTCCTGAACGTTGGTCCGCATGCTCACGCATGGCGGTTCCGGCACGGACTCAACCTGAACCGCCATGCGTAACAGGCTGCGGAAAAAGTCTTCTGAGGGCTCAAAATGGCAAAATTCGGGGGTAGCAAAATGTATCCCCGAGGCCCGATGATCGCGCACAGCGCGTCTAATTGCGCCGCCGATTTATCGATCGGCATTGACAAAGACTTTTTCCGCAGCCTGTTACGCATGGCGGTTCGGTGGCTCGAAAACGGGAAACCGCTCCCTGCGGTCACGGCTCGGAAAGAAGACGGTTGCGTGAGCTGACGCATGGCGGGGCGGCGCGATATAATCCGAGACGATCAGGCGATGAGCGACACTGGCGAAGTTACGAGGTTGTTGGGCGAGGTAGGGCGGGGCAAGAAAGAGGCGATGCATCAGCTTCTGCCGCTGGTCTACGACGAGCTGCATCGCCTGGCACGGTCTTATTTCCGGCGCGAGCGGGGTGAGCACACGCTGCAACCGACGGCGCTGGTGCATGAGGCGTACATCCGCATGGTGGATCAAAAAACGCCGATGGATTCGCGCGGGCATTTTCTGGCGGTGGCGGCGACGCAGATGCGGCGCATCCTGCTCGATTACGCGCGCAAGCATCGCGCGGAGCGGCGCGGCGGGGGCGGGCAGAAGGTGATGCTCGAGGATACGATGGCGATCGGCGAGCAGAGGCCGCTCGACATGATCGGGCTCGACACGGCGCTCAATCAGCTTACGATGATGGATCCGCAGCAGGCGAAACTGGTGGAGCTGCGATTCTTCGGCGGGCTCTCGGTGGAGGAGACGGCGGAGGTGATGGGGGTTTCGACGGCGACGGTGAAACGGAGCTGGAGCTCGGCGCGGGCGTTTCTGCATCGCGAGATGACGGGAGGCAACAGTGACGCCGGAGCGATGGGCGCAGATCCGGCAGATCTTTGAGGGCGCGATCGAACGGGCGCCGAAGGATCGGGCCGCGTACCTTCGGGTGGTGTGCGCGCGCGACGACGCGATGCGGCGCGAGGTGGAAAGTCTGCTCGAAAGCCACGACGACGCAAGCAGTTTTTTAGCGAAACCGGCGGTGGACCCGGGCTACACGCTGCATTATTCGGGCGAGGAATCGGGCGAGTATCCGACGGGATTTCGCGCGGGGCCCTATCAACTGGAAAAGCGCATCGGACGGGGCGGGATGGGATCGGTGTGGCTGGCGTGTGCCATTGGAAACAGCCAAATTGGAAACAGCCAGAAGGTTGCGATCAAGCTGGTACGGCGCGGCATGGATACCACGGAGATCCTGCGGCGTTTCCGCATGGAGCGGCAGGTGCTGGCGAGCCTGGCACATCCGAACATCGCGCGATTGATCGACGGCGGATCGACTCCCGAGGGGATGCCGTACCTGGCGATGGAGTATGTCGAGGGGATTCCTATCGATCAGTTCTGCGAGAGGCGGGCGAATCCGATTACCGACCGGTTGAAGTTGTTTCGCGACGTTTGCGCGGCGGTGCAATACGCTCATCAAAACCTGGTGGTGCATCGGGACATTAAGATGGGCAACATTCTGGTGACGGACACGGGCGTGGTGAAGCTGCTCGATTTCGGCATCGCGAAGCTGCTGCGGACGGATCTTTCGACGCTCGAAATGGCGCAGACGCGGCCGGAGATGCGGCCGATGACGCTGGATTACGCGAGCCCGGAGCAGGTGCGCGGAGAAGCGATCACGACGTCGACCGACGTGTACTCGCTGGGCGTGCTGCTGTATAAACTGCTGACCGGGAAAACGCCCTATGGGCTGAC
>JBEKOZ010000059.1:0-16994 GCA_049521275.1 Bryobacteraceae bacterium
GGCGGCGGCCCACAATCCGAACGCGCCGTCGACATGCACCCACGCGCCGCTCCGGTGCGCCCTTTCACAAATTTCGGCGGCTGGATCGAACGCTCCGGTGTTCACGTTGCCGGCCTGAATCGCGATCAGCGTGCGGTCGTCGAGACCCGGCAAGCGGCCGGCGATCATTCGCCCCTGATCGTCCGCGGGAACCGTGACGACGCGCTTGCGGCCGAAGCCAAGCATCGACAACGCCTTCAATAAAGAAGCATGGACTTCGGCTCCCACCACTACCGTGATCTCCGGCGCGCCGAACAAGCCGCGCTCTTCGACGTCCCATCCCGCGCGCCCAAGCAGCGCGTGGCGAGCCGCCGCCAGCGCCGTGAAATTGGCCATGGTCGCGCCGGTGACGAATCCGATCCCGCACGTTTTCGGAAGCGCCAGCACATCGAGCAGCCATTCGCCCGCGATCTCTTCTATTCGCGATGCGACCGGCGATTGCGCGAACAGCGCCGCGTTCTGGTCCCAGGCGCCCGCGAGCCAGTTCGCCGCCATCGCCGCGGGCAGCGATCCGCCCGTCACGAAACCGAAGTAGCGCGCTCCCGTAGAGGCGACCGTAGCAGGCGATCCATAAATGTCCAGCAGCGCGATCAGCTCGGAGGGATCGCCAGGATCGTCATTCAACGGGCCCCCGAGCGCATCCAGCCGCTCGACGCTTTCAGGCGACGGAGCCACGCGCCGGTTGTCGATGGCACTCACGTATCGCGCCGCGCGCGCCGCGGTATCGGCCAGCAGATCGATCTTCTTCATGTATTTATATTAGAGGCCGCTGATGAACGCGGATAAACACAGATTCATCTTTGAATCCGCGTTCATCAGCGTTCATCAGCGGCCAACAAACTTGCGGTTTAATATTGTAGGTATCGAATAAGGGGGATGTGTGCCTGCCCGATTTCTATTAAGTGTGACTGCCTTCACGCTGCTGATCGCCTCGGATTGGCCGGAATGGCGTGGCCCGCATCGCGACGGCGTCGTCTCGGAGGAGCCGAAAACCTGGCCTGAAAAGCTGACTCTCAAGTGGAAGACCGAAGTTGGGATCGGGCACGCTTCGCCGATCATGGCCGCCGGCAGCATTTACGACTTCGCGCGGCAGGGCGACGCGGAGACGGTCCTCGCGATCGATCCGTCGAACGGCAAAATCCGCTGGAAACAGCAATATGCTGCTCCCTACAAGATGAATCCCGCGGCGGTTTCGCATGGCGAGGGGCCGAAAGCGACGCCCTTGTATGCAAATGGCAAGCTGTACACCTTCGGTATCAGCGGCATCCTTTCCGCATTCGACGCCGAGACCGGCAAACCCCTCTGGCGCATGGATTTCATCAAGCAATATAAGGAAGGCGCGCCGGACTTCGGCACGGCGATGTCTCCGGTTCTCGACAGCGGTTTGCTGATCGCCTACGTCGGCGGCACGAAGCTCGGCGCGCTCACCGCACTCGACGCCGCGACGGGAGCCGTAAAGTGGTCCTGGGATGGCGATTCCCCGGCCTACGCTTCGCCGATCGTGGTCGAATTGGGCGGCGTCCGTCAAGTGGTCACCCAGAGCCATTCGAATATCATCGGCGTGGCTCTCGCGTCAGGGAAACTGCTGTGGAAGATCCCTTTCACTACTGCATACGACCAGAACATCGTGACGCCGGTGCTGTATAAGGACACGCTGATTTTTTCGGGACTCGACAAAGGAGCATTCGCCGTCCAGCTGAATCACACCGGCGACGCCTGGTCGACGAAAACGGTCTGGCAGAACAAGGATGCCTCCATGTATATGAACTCGCCGGTGCTCTCAGGCGATCTTTTGTTCGGTTTTACGCATCTCAAGAAGGGCCAGCTCTTTTGCCTGGACGCGCGCAACGGCGCGACTCTCTGGCAGGGTCCGCCGCGCGGTGGAGACAACGCCGCCATCCTGGCCAGTTCGACGACGCTACAGCCCGACCTGGGCGCATCCCGTGGTGCTGCCCGACGGAATCTTGATCAAGGACCTGAGAACACTGGCGCGATGGAGCGCGAATTAGCGATGAGCACATCTGTTTTCTTCCTGGTTGCTGTTGCCGGCGTATCTGCTTTCGCTCAGCCATCCGTCACCCAGCTTTGGAACAATTACAGCGGCACCAAACCGGGCTTGCCGAATTACGGCATCTCGCCGGGCTCTCTGTTCGCGATCGCCGGGTCCAACCTCGCGACGACGACGAACATTACGGAAGCGTTTCCGCTGACCACTAATCTGAACGGAACCAGCGTTTCAGTAACGGTGAACGGCGTCACCACGCAGCCCACTCTGTACTACATCCTGCCGACTCAGATCGGCGCGGTTCTTCCCGAAGGTACGCCAATCGGAACGGGCACCCTCACGGTGACCAGCGGCGGGCAACTCAGCCAGCCATTTCCGATTCAGGTGGTTCAAAGCGACTTCGGGATTCTGACCGAGAACGGCGCGGGATTCGGTCCGGTGGCCGCGTTTGACACGAACTATACCCCCATCACGGCTACCTATCCGGCGACACCGGGAGAACTCATCGTGTTCTGGGGAACGGGCGTCGGGCCCGATCCCGCGAACGACGATAAAACGGAGCCGCAGCAGGCGAACAATCTGGCCAGCATCGACATGCAGGTCTATATCGGCGGCGTCCAGGCAACGGTTTTTTACAAGGGGAGATCGGCCTATCCGGGAGTCGATGAGGTGTTCGTCTATGTGCCGTCGGGAGTTCCCGAGGGCTGCTATGTTTCGCTGGTAACGGTGAGCGGCACGCTGACCAGCAATTACGCGACGATTCCGGTCGCATCCGAAGGCGCTCCCGCTTGCACGGACCAGATCAGCCTCCTAAGCGCCTGGCCGGCGCTGGACGAAAAGAGTTCCGCGAACGTGGCCGCTCTGAAGCTGGTGAGCGAGACATCACAGACCAGCACCCAGACGCAGACTTCCTCCAGCGCGACGGGGCAATTCAAGACCGACGACACGGTCGAGATTTACTCCGAGCTGTTTTCGGACGGCCTCGTTTCTCTCGGGAGCTGCATTGTCGACCAGGGTAATTCCGCCGGTTCCCCGACGGTGATCAGCGCCGGTCCCAACCTCACGATCAGCGGGCCGGGCGGAGAACAGGCGGCCTTCACCTTCACGCCGGGAAAAACCCCGGCGGCGTACACCGTGTCGCTGCCAAGCACGTTCATTCCTACCTCGGGTGGGACGTTTACGTTCACCGGAGTGGGCGGCTCGGGTGCGCAGATCGGCAGCTTCGACGCGACCGTGACGATTCCTCCGGCCATCACCTGGACGAACATGGCCGCGGCGTCGAGCATCCTGCGCCCGCAAGGATTCACCATGAACTGGACCGGCGGAACCTCAGACGGCATCGTATCGATCACCGGAGACTCGACGGGGGCAGCCGACGTGGACGTGAAGTTCGCATGCATCGCACCCGCCAGCGCCGGAACGTTCACCATCCCTCCGTGGGTCCTGCTGTCCCTGCCCGATACGACCACCAGCGCCAAGCTGGGAGTTGCGGTTTTTGAAAATCCGGTGATCTTTTCCGCGAGCGGCCTGGATCTGGGCGTCGCTTACGGCGGTTTCAATTCCGTCACCTCGCTGGCGAATTATCAAACGACCGCCAGCCCGGCCCCACAGCTTCAGAGCGTGACTCTCGCGGCGGCTCAGACGACCTCCGGCTCTTCGATTCAGGGATCGGTGCTGCTATCGAGCCCCGCGCCTGCGGCAGGAGCGACGATCACTCTCGCTTCCAGTTCGGCCGAGGTGAAAGTGCCGGCGTCCGTTACCGTTGCGGCCGGTTCGACAGCCGCCACTTTCACGGTTACGGCCGGCACGGTGACCTCCGCGGAAATGGTCACGATCACGGCGACCTTCGGCAGCAAATCCAGTCAAGCCGTGCTCACCGTCAATCCCCAGCCGACCTATGATGGAACTTACAGCGGCACTTATAGCGGCTTCGAGGGAGCGACCAAAGTATCGGGTTTGGTGACGGCCACCGTAAGCAACGGTACGGTTACGGTGACCGAGCCCGCAACCGGGAATGGAACCGTATCGACCAGCGGGCAAATCGCCTTTGGTGTTGTCATCGATGGAACTACGTCCTGCAACTTCAACGGCCAAATTACCCTCGTGGGAACGGGAGCCTCGGGCAGTGGAAACTTTTCCTGCAGCGGTCCCTCTATCTCAGGAAGCTGGACGGTGGCGCGCCAATAATGCTCAACTGGCTGGTCGTCGGTATTGGCGACATCACCACGAAGCGGGTGCTTCCCGGGATCCTCGCGGAGCCTCGCAGCAAGCTCATCGGGATCGTTACGCGGAATCCGCGGAAAGCCGAATCCTACGGCGTTCCGGCCTGGACGAATCTCGAGGACGCGCTCGCCGAGAGTCAGGCCGATGCGGTGTATGTAGCGACGCCGGTAAACCTGCATGCTCCGCAATCGATCCTTTGCCTGCGTGCCGGGCGGCACGTGTTGTGCGAAAAGCCCATGGCGATGAACTACGCCGAAGCGTGTTCCATGGAGCAAGCCGCGCGCGAAGCCGGGCGGATTCTGGGCATCGCGTATTATCGCCGGATGTACGCCAAGGTGAATCGCGCCAAGGAACTGATCGAGAGCGGCGTCATCGGGCGGCCGGTGTTCGCCGAGGCTACCGCGCATGACTGGTTCAATCCCACCGATGGCGCGCGAAGCTGGCTCGCCGACCCAAAGAGCGCGGGCGGAGGTCCTTTATATGACATCGCCTCGCACCGCATCGATTTGATGAACTACCTGTTTGGCGCACCCCGGCGGGTTAGCGGGCATCGTTCCACGCTGGTGCAGCCGGTCCCGGTGGAGGATAATGCGTCCGTCCTGATCGACTATGAAAACGGCGTCCGCGCTTTCGTCGACGTCCGCTGGCACTCGCGCATCGTCCGCGACGAGTTCAGGATTCGCGGCACCGATGGCGAAATCGATTTGTCGCCGCTGAACGGGGATTCACTGGTGTTCCCGGGCGGGCGCGAGGCCATCCCGGCTCCCGAAAACCTGCATTACCCGTGTATCCAAAATTTCGTCGAGGCGGTCCTCGATCACGCGCCCTTGCGCTCGTCGGGGACCTCGGCGCTGGTCACGGACTGGGTCACCGAACAGGCGCAGTTATAGTTGCAGCCAACGCCGGGCGAGCGCAGCCGCATCATCGGTCCGAGGATCGATAGAAGTCCGCCCCGTCTCCGCGCCGCCGTCCAAGAATACGACCGCGATCCCGTCGATCGTGGGAATCAATTCCATGCGCTTGGTTTTCGCGTCCAGGCGCAGCGTTTCGCCGATCCAGGTAAACTGCACCAGCACGCGCTGCCCGTGTCCAATGATCCGGCACTGCGTCAGCAACTCCGCGGTGAAAGCCGAATTCTTCAAAGCGTCGACATGCGGCGCGCGCATCAGCGCCGCGTTCCGGTCCGCCTCGCGCCGCTCCCGATCGCGTTGTATCTTCTCCGGATCCTTCTCCTCCAGGCTCTCGAGCGCCTTCAGATTGTTTTCCAGATTATCGAGGTAACTCACAGTTTTAGTATGAATGAATTCGTTAACGATGCCACCTGGTGGCCTGTCGCGGTTGTGGCGCACGCACTCGTGCGTGCCGCGTCGAGACTCGTCTCGACGCCTCGTCTGCCACTAAAGGTGCCTCTCGATCTCAGCCCGCATCTTCGCCAGCTTCCGATCCATCGCGCCGTTCGCGCGCGCGCTCCGCCGCGAGGTTGGCAGAAAATCACGGCTTCGGCTTCAAGGCAACCGTCGCCGCCCCTTGCTTTTCCACTTCGGCGAGCAACCGGGTCACTCTTTCTCGATCGGCGACTTTATCCGACTGCAAGTACGTTCTCAAGTACTCCGCCGCGCCCTTCGCATCCTGCTTATTGGCGAGCGTCACACCCAGAACGTAATAGACTTTCGGATTGCGCTCAGCGGTCCCCATCGCCAGCGCTTCCCGTGCGCTCTTCTCCGCTGCGTCCAGCTTCCCCAACTCCAGATTCGCCACCGCGTTGTAGTAAACCGACTCCGGAAAATCGTAGGGATTGAGGCGCATCACCCGATCTGTGGTCGCCGCGGCTTCCGCCCATTTCCGCTCCTTCACCGAGAGCAGGTATAGCCTTTCATACGGGTTGACGAAATTGGAATCGGCCGCTATGGCTCTTCGGTAGGCGTTCCGCGCAGAGAAAAGATCCTCCCGCTGTTCGTAAATGCGGCCCAGCTCCAGCCACGCGGCGGCATAGCGCGGATAGAGCTCCGTAGCTTTCATGAAATCCATCTGCGCGTCGTCCGCCCTCGATTTTTTCACCGCTTCCAATCCTCTATCGAAAGCCTTGCGCGCATCTTTAGGAGCCAGTGCGGACGTGGCGCTGGTGGTTAATCCTTGCACTTTCTGGAGCGGGTACAGCGTAATCGTCCCTACATTCGGATCGTCCACGTTACGGCGGCTCGAGAGCGAAACCACATCGGAGCGATAGCCGGCGAGCGACGCGCGCAGGTCGCAGGTGTTCGGCAGATTGCCGGATTTCGCACCCTGCGACCCCGTCCCGGACGAAGCCCGGTCGACCGTCGAGTCGGGCAGCATGTCCTGTGTCAGGCCTACTTGAAAACTGAAGCTGCCACTGGAATTGGTATACGCCTGCGCCCGCGCGACCCCGCTGCACACGCGCTCAATCACCACCAGCACCGGAGGCGCGCTGCCATCCTGCATCGCCACTTTACCGAAGAAATAGGCGCCGCCCGCGTTGACCGTCGGATTCGTGCTGGCGCCAGGCGCGGCCGGGATCGTTGCCGGCATACCCGGTGTGCCTCCGGTAGTGCTCCCTAGTGTGCTTCCAGGTGACCCGCCGCTCGAGGGTCCCGTTTTCGGAGGATTTGTCTGGGCAGGCAACAGAATCGCGGCAAGAACAGCGCCTGCCAGGATGACGGAAATCCGCGAAATTCGCATGACCTAAGTCCCCGATCCTGGCTTGATTATACTCCGCTATTGACAGCCCGCGGCTCCGCAGCCGACATTAGATAGGATGAGGATGACAGGATGAGGATCTGGTTCCCCCTTGCAGCGGCCGTCCTGCTGAGCGCGTGCTCCGACGCGCCAGTGGCGAAGGCTCCTGAGAAACCGCCTGAGCCGTTGACCGGCCGGCAGGCGTTCTATCAAACCTATCCGTCGGCGCGCACCTGGGCCGCCGACGCGCAACCGCTTCGCGTTCGCAGCCTCGATCTGGACGAGCTGCCGGGCGACCATGGCAAGGCCGCCGCGTGGGAAGCAACCTACGTGTCGCCCGACAAGGGCCGCATGCGCATCTACACCTGGTCCGCCATCGAGGCGTCTGGGAATCTGCACAAAGGCGTGTTCGCCAACCACGACGAAGCCTGGAGTCCCGGCGGATCGGACCGGCCGTTTTTGATCCAGGCCCTAAAAACCGATACCCCCGAAGTGTTACAAACCGCGATCGCCCACAGCGAGACCTATTTCAAAAACGTCGGACCCAAGCCTCATCCAAAGTTCGTTTTAGAAAGCACCGCGCGCTATCCCGATCCGGTCTGGCGGGTTTATTGGGGCGATTCCGTCTCCACCGCCCAGTGGAGCGTCTTCATCGACGCCGCCTCCGGCCAATACACCGGCCGATAGCCGCGGCCTTTTGGAGCCGCGACCATCGGGAGCGGTTTACTTAATTACTCGAACACCAGCTTCGTAGTAGTCCCGGCGAGGGTGATGTCCTTGATCTGGTGACCATCGCCTTCTTTGTATCCGACGGTGGTGTACAGGTACTTGGAAGTCGACGTTTCCACCTTCACCGTGGCTTCCACGCTCGTTTTTCCCTGTTTGACGATGGCCTTGTTGTCCCTGATCTCGAGTTTCGCCTCGCCGGCCTTAAGAGTGGTCCCACTCACCACCGTGGGCTGGTAAAAGTTCAGATTGAAGTTACTGGCTGCGCTGGCAACGGCCAATGAAACCACGGAAACCAACAGCAAGATTCGCTTAATCATCATAATCTCCTTATCGGACAAATTTCAGTTAACACTGTACTCTGATTTAACGATGTGGATGAAGCAAAAGTTCAACCGGATTCAAAAAACTTAATGCGAGGGATAAATCTTCAGGGAAGGATGCTAACGGGGCAAAAACTAAAACCGCGCCCGGGCCATCTTCCAGAAAGAGGCCCGGACGCGGCGGTTAAAACCAAACTCTCGGCTTGACCGAATTACTTGGTGGTCTTCGTGGTCTTGGTCTTCTTCATCTTCTTGGTCGTGGTGGTGCTCTGGCCGAAGGCAAAGCTCGTGGCGCCGATTAGAAGCGACAGGCCGAGCATCGCGCTCATGATCTTTTTCATGGGTGGTGTTTCTCCTTGATTATGTGGACGACTCAAGGCCGTCTTCGAGAACTATCATGTCAACCGGACATGAAAGCACCCTTAAAGGGCGATTAAAAAGAGTTCATTGACCACGGTTACGTCCGGCTAACGCAGTTAAGTCGTTTATTTGCAATGAGATTAATCTTTATTTGCCGGGCCGATTGGCAACGCGCACCTATTCTGGGAGTGCATGAAGCGCGAAGAATTGGCCAAAACACTGGCTCAGCGGACCGGATTATCCAAATCGGCCGCTCTCAACGAGGTGGACGAACTGGTACACAACATCCTCGTTAAGCTCCGCCAGGGGCGTCCGGTGAAGCTCCCTGGAGTGGGGAAACTACTGGTCAAGAAGCCCCGATGAAGAAGCGCATGGCGATTTTGGAGATCGTGAGAAGGTCGCTCGAAGCCGGACAGGCGGTGGAGATCGAAGGGCTGGGAAGGTTTCACGCGTCGGCCGAAGGCTACCGCTTCGATCCCGAGACGCAGCCCACGGTCTTTGTGGCGTACGCCGTCGAGGACCTGGGCCTCGTGCGCCGGCTGTGCGATTCGCTCCTCGCAGCTGGCTGTTCGCCCTGGCTCGACCGGGACCGTCTGATGCCGGGACAGAACTGGACTCAATCGATCGAACGGGCGATCGCCGGCTCCGACGCGTTTGTGGCCTGCTTTTCCCTTCAATCCGTCTCGAAGAGAGGAATGTTCCAGAGCGAACTGCGGCATGCGCTCGAGTGCGCCGAAAGGCGGCCGCTCGACGACGTGTATCTTTTGCCTGTGAGGCTGGAGCGATGCGCGGTACCCGGCCAAATCGCAGCTCAGGTGCAGTACGTCGACCTGTTCCCGGATTGGGACCGCGGGGTAAAGCGCCTGGTGCGCTCAATCCGGCGAGCATCGCGCAGCCGCATGCAAACCAGGCTCAGCCCCGCATAACTCTCAGCCGCCAGCGCTTTTTGTGGCGCGCGCCCCCGGCGTGCCGCGTCGCCACTCGTGGCGAGGCCCGGTCCGTAAAACCTCCCCTACTTCAGCTTGAGAATCTGCACGATGTTGCTGTAATCGTCGGTCCACGCTCGAAACCCGGGGTCGGCTTTGGGGGGCCGCATATCCGCGTTGTTGAAAGCCTCGTCCTCAAAAACAGCCTCATTGGATGTCACCAGCACCCAGACGGAGGCCGAAGTGTAGGTTTCCGCACTGCCATCGTCAAAAACCGCCATGGCCGGTTTCGCAAGGAACTCCGCGCCGCGGGCGCAGACGGGCTCCAGTTCCAGGTAACGGTTGGAAATGTGCAGCGCCAGAATGCCGTCGGGCTTCAGATGCTTGAAGTAGACTACCAGCGCCTCGCGAGTCAGCAGATGGACCGGAATCGCGTCGCTCGAGAAAGCATCGACGGCGAGAAGATCCAGGTCGAGGCTCTCCATGCGTTCCATGGTCAGCCGGGCATCTCCCATGAGAATACCTTTATCGGCGGGTGAATGCGGATAGAAGGTGAACTCGGTCTGAGCGATCTTCGGCACCAGCGGATTGATCTCGAAAATGCGATAAAAATCGCCCTCCCGGCCGTAGTTCGACAGCACGCCGGCGCCCAGCCCGACCACTCCGACGCGCACCGGACCCTGCTTCTGAATGGCCTGGATCGCGCGGCCGACCCCGGATTCGAGACCATAATACGCGGTCGTTTTGTAGCGTAGCGCCTCGTCCAGGATCTGCGAGCCGTGGTTGATGGTGCCGTGGAGCAGGGATCGCTCGCTGTACTCGTCCGCGTTGGTCGCCAAGTCGTCTTTGACGTGCAGCACGCCGTAGAAATTGCGCACCACCAGGCGGTATCCCACGCCGATATCGTGCTCCTTTCGCCCGAGAAATCCGAGAAAAAGTCCGACGCCCAGCAGCAGAGGGGCGCGCAGAACCCACTGTCCGATTTTGTTCTGAATGCTGTCCCACAGCGCCATCACGCCGAGGATCGCGCAGGCGCCGAGCGCCAGCGGCAGTTCGAGATTCGAGGGGAACACGCGGGGAGCAATCAGCGCGACGAAGATGCCGCCCAGCGCGCCTCCGAGCGAGACCATCAGATAAAACAGCGTCAAATAGCGGGGCGCGGGACGGCGGCGCGCCAGTTCGCCGTGGCACAACATGCAGCATAGGAACAGGCCGGCGGAGAACACCGGAATCAGAATCCTGATATGCAGGTTGCCGGACTCCGCATAGAGATCGCGAGCCATGTAATAAAACGCGGGGATCAGCAGCACCAGCATCACGCCGCGGTGATAGAGCTTGTCGCTCTCAAACGCGATCATGAAGGTGGCCAGATAGAGAGCCAGCGGCAGCACCCAGAGCAGCGGGATCGGCGCCACGTTCTGGCTGAGGTGCGTGGTGATGGAGAGCAACAGCACGGACGCGACCGCGGCAAAGGTGGCCCACAGTGCGAGATCGGCGATGCGCGGAGCTGGCGCGGGCTCGGCATCAACAGGCGCTACGTCAACAGGCTCGGCAGGGCGCGTCGCGCTCCCCCAGGCGGCAAAGCCGCACAGCAGGGCGAAGGCGACGTAGCCGGCGCTCCACGAATAGGCCTGGTATCTCGAAGTGAGCCGGGGCTCGACCAGAAACGGGAAGCTCACCAGCGCCAGCAGCGACCCGAAATTCGACAGCGCGAACAACCGGTAAGGCATGCCGCTGCCGGAGCGCCGCACATACCAGGCCTGGAGCAGAGGGCTGGTGGAGGACAACAAAAAGTAGGGCAGGCCGATAGTCGCCCCCAGCACCAGCAGGATGCGCAGCGTGGGATCGCCCGCTTCCGTGGGTTTCCATGACGCCGACGGCAGAATCGGGAGCACCGCCAAACTGGCCAGCAGCAGCAGGACGTGCAGGATCATCTGATCTCTCACCGTCAGAAACCGGATGGAGCAGTGCGCATAAACGTATCCGGCCAGCAGCACCAGCTGGAAAAACAGCAGCGCGGCGGTCCACACCGCGGCCGACCCGCCGAACCACGGCAGAATGATCTTGGCGATCAGCGGCTGCACCTGAAAGAGCAGAAAAGCGCTGAGGAAAATAGTGGCCGCGTAGAGGGGCATTATTGGAGGATCTGAATGATATTACTGTAGTCGTCGGTCCAGCCGCGAAAGCGCGGCCTGCGCTCCAGTACGTCGACCTCGGACCAGGCGTCCTGAAAATTGGGGTGCTGGAACAGAGCGGGGTCGCGCGAGAGCAGAATCCAGGTGGAGGCCGAATAGTAATATTGGTCGCCGCCGTCATCCTCCACCACCAGTCCGGCAAGACGGTTGGCCGCGGCCGCCTCGGCCACCACTGGCGCCAGGTTCAGATAGCGGTTGGTGGTGTTGATCGCGAGCACGCCGTCCGGCTTCAGGTGACGAAGGTAGGTAGGGTAAGCTTCGGCGGCCAGCAGATGCACGGGAACAGCGTCGCTTGAGAAGGCGTCCATGGCGAGGAAATCGAGCTGCTCGGCGGGCATGCGCTCCAGCAGCAGCCTGCCGTCGCCGAGGAAAAGGCGTTTCTCCGCTGGACAAGCCTTCCAGAATCCGAACTCGGATGTCGCGATGTCCACCACCAGCGGATTGATTTCGTAATAGTGCAGCGTATCGCCGGGGCGGGCCAGGGTCGCGGTGACGCCGGCGCCCAACCCGAGAATGCCGATGCGTATGGGGCCGCGTTCTCCCAGCGCGCGCAGAGCGCGATTGATGCCGGAACCGCTGCCGAAATAAGACGTCGGGATGCGCTCGCCGCCGGGGCGCATCAGCTGAGTGCCGTGATTAATGGTGCCGTGAATCAGCACCCGCTGTCCCGGAAAATCCTTCCCCGTGGGATCTTCACGCACGTGAAGGACGCCGTAGAAATTGCGCGCGGAGAGCCTGTATTGGCTGGATTCGAGGACGTCGATGCGCACCAGCCAGGCCGCGAAGGCGACGGTGGCCAGAGCGGCCGCGGCGCGGATCCGCCATGTCGGCAGCGCGGAAACGGCCAGCGCCGCGCAGAGAACCATCCCGACCGGCAGCTCGATATAGGAGTGGAACAGCCGCGGCGCGGCGAACGCGACGAACAGCCCGCCCACGGCGCCGCCGAGCGAAACCATCAAATAGAACTGCGTCAGATAGCGGGGATCGGGTCGGCGGCGCGCTAGTTCTCCGTGGCACACCATACAGCAGACAAACAGCGCTCCACACAGCGCGGGAATCAGTTTCGAGACATCGACGTTGTTCTCATACCAGCTGATGCCCTTCGTCAGCAGGTACAGCGCCGCCACCAGAAGAGGCAGAAAAATGGCGCGATTGTAAATGCGGTCGCTTTCGAAACAGAGAATGAAGCTGAGCAGGTAGAGACTCAGCGGCACGACCCATAGCAGCGGAATGGGCGCGACATTCTGGGTCAGATGGCTGCTGACCGCGAGCAACAGAATCGACGCGCAGGCCGCGAATCCGATCCACAGGGCTCGCTCAGCCGGCCGCGGCGCCGGCGCTCGAGTCCGCCCATCCCATTCTTCCCAGCGGGCGACGGTCCCGTTGCGCCAGGCCGCGAAGGCGCACACCACGGCGAACGCGCCGTATCCCGCGGACCAGAGTAGCGCCTGTTTGGAGAGCGCAAGGCGCGGTTCGACCACCAGCGGATAGCTGAGCAGCGCGAGCAGCGATCCGAAGTTGGAGAGCGCGAACAGGCGATACGGAATCGCTCCCTGGCGCCGGCGCAGATACCAGGCTTGGAGCAGTGGGCTGGTGGCCGCCAGCAGCGTGTAGGGCAACCCGATGGTCGCGCCCAGCAAAAGAAGAATGCGCAGCGTCGGATCCTCACCGCCCGCCGGCTTCCACATCGCGGACGGAACGATGGGCAGCGTCGCCAGGCTCGCGATCAGCAGCGATCCATGCGTCCAGAACTGCTGTTTTGGCTGGAGATAGCGAATCAGGCAATGCGCGTAGAGATAGCCGGCCAGCAGCAGCAATTGGAAGAAAAGAAGCGCCGCGCTCCACACCGCCGCCGAGCCGCCGAACCAGGGCAAAATGAATTTCGCGATCAGCGGCTGCACTTGAAACAGCAGAAATGCGCTCAGGAAAATCGTGGCGGCGTAAATCGGCACTGACCGCTTAGCATAGCGTAATCCTGGAGCTTAGGACTTACGCTCCAGATGAATGTCGCCGGCATCGGTTTTTAACCGCAAAATCCGGTGCGCATGCCCGACGCGTCCGGATGCCAGCATTCCGTGACCGCCGCACGACCGCATCGACAGAGGAAATTCCGAGCTTACGCGCCCCTTCGCGCTCTCGGCATGAACCTCGCCGCCCTGTCTGACGCTCAGATCGACGCGCACGTCGCCCAGCACGCTGTGGGCTTCCACATCCTGCGCCAGCATATGCGCGGAAACGTCGCCGTCGATGGTGCGTCCGATGAAGCGCAGGCGCTTCGGCACACGGATCACGAAATCGACGCGCAGGTCGTTCAACAGCACCTCGCCGCCGCCGCCGTTATCCCAGCGAACGCGCGCCGTCGAATCGGAGGTGGAGGCCAGTTGAAACCCCCCGCCGTGGCTCGGCCGGCAGTCGAACGGATGGGCGGAATCGGCGTCGGGATAAACGGCGCAGATGGTGACGCCGCCTTTATGCTCGACCACATCGATGGCCACTTGCGCGGGATCGCCGGAGCCTCGTTTGACCGCAATCATCTCGATTTCGTCACCTTCAGCAAGCTCCGCGCGCACATTGCCATGAATATTGTTCACTTCGACGACTTGCCCGGAGGGTATCCATCCGTGCCACCGCGTTTCCTCCTGGATCAAGGCCGGCGAGATCGGGTTCGTGTGGTTGGTCAGACTGGGGACGGCCACCAGTGAAGCAGTTGCGAGTATCTCCAGCAGCGTCATATTAAGCCAAAGGAGAAGGCACGCGAAGGGCCTTAATTTGTCCACATTTGATTCATTGGTCAGACGACGGAGTGTCCGCCTGTGGGACAGCGAAGGTGAAATCGGACATTCCCCGCGAAATCCGCAACTCTTTCTGCCGCCGATCCACCACTTTACGTACTTTTCTCACCCCCGCGCGTCTCGGCGCCCTTTACCATACAGGCAAGAGTCTGGGGGTATCCCAATAGAACCCTGGATCGCGATCCGCAAAAGTCTTCGAAGCTCTAAGCGGAATCGTCCGATGAATTGGGGGAGGCCGTCGTACCTATCAGCGGGCCAGCCGAAAGGTTGCGGCTAGCGTTAGTAAAGGGGGCGGGCAGTCTGAAAAGGCTGCCCAAACTCTGAAAAGGAAGGAGAATCGGTGGCGCGAGCTTTAGCTTGCTGCGACGGCTTCAGCCGGCGTCCGCCTAATCGTTACTGATCCACCCATCCACGATCTTGATAATCCGGTGCCCCCGCGCCGCGTTGACTTCGGAATGCGTCACTTGAATAATCGTAGTGCCGCTCTCATTCAGCTTCTGGAACACGTCCATGATTTCCTTGGCCTGGCTCGAATGCAGGTTGCCCGTGGGTTCGTCGGCCAGGATGACCTTGGGATTCGCGATGATCGCGCGCGCGATCGCCACCAGCTGCTGCTGGCCGCCCGACAGCTGGTTGGGGAACAGATCTTTCTTGCCGACCATCTGGAACCGGTCCAGCACGTCGCACACGATGCCGTCGCGGTCGGACTTCTTCACGTTGCGGTAGGAGAGCGGAATGTCGAGGTTCTCATAAACCGTCAGCGAATCGAGCAGATGGTAGCTCTGGAAGACGAAGCCGAAATATTTCTTGTAAATCTCATCCCGATCCTTCTTTTTGAGCTTGTGGATGGGGTGGTCGAGAAAACTGTATTCGCCGGTCCAACTGGAATCATGCATGCCGATCAAATGCAGCAGCGTCGATTTGCCGGCGCCGGACGGCCCCATGATGGAAACAAACTCGCCTTCCTTTATCTCCGCGTTGATGCGCCGGAGCACGAAGGTTTTGGTCGGGCCGTGTTCGAAATACTTTTCAATGTTGCGGAGGGTAATCATAAGTCAGACGATGTCAGCATAGCTCAGATTGCACGTGAAGGCCCAGCCCCAAGTGCCTGACGATACGTGTTATGGTTTCAAGACAATGTTCGTTCCTGGGAAACGGTGTCTGATCGCACTCGCGATTCTGCTGACCGGATGTGTGAAGCACGAGAAGCTCGCGGCTTCGATTCCGCCCGCGCCGGGACAGATGCACACGCAGTACACCATGCGCTACGTCGATGTCGCCGTCGGAACGGGGAAGCTCGCCGAGGCGGGGAAGGTGTTTTCGGTCCACTATACCGGCTGGCTGGTGGACGGCACCAAATTCGATTCATCGCGCGACAGGGACAAAGCGCTATCTTTCGAACAAGGGAAGCGCAAAGTGATTCCCGGCTGGGACGCCGGTTTTGAAGGCATGCGCGTCGGCGGCAAGCGGCGGCTATTCATCCCCTATCAACTCGCGTACGGCGAAAAGGGACGCGGCAAAATTCCGCCGAAGGCCGAGCTGATCTTCGATGTCGAACTGATGGACGTCGAAGACCCACCGCCGGAGGCCGCGAAGTAGGGCGGACGCCCCGTCCGCGCCGGACCCCCAGGTCCGGCTCCGTCTAGACCACTTCGCTGATTTGAAACTGCGGCTGGATGTCGGTGAAGTTCGGGATGTCGGCTTGCAACTCCGCGCCATGCGCCGCCATCGCCTGCTGGAACTCGCCCACGGAGCTGAAATAAAGGTTGCCGACGCATGCGGCCATCGGTTCGGACCCCGGCCCCAGGCCCGACAATCCTTGTAGGATTTCATAGCGTGTGATGCCGTGGCTTGCCAGCCGGTCCATCACCAGGGGACGGTGCTTCTGCTCGTAGTAGTCGTGATCGAAGCGTTTGCCAGGCCCATTGGGATAGACGACGGAAACACAAATCATAGCTTTCCTTTCAAGAGAGCATTCACCGCTGCGGGATCCGCCTGGCCGCGGCTGGCCTTCATTACCTGACCGACAAGGAATCCTATCACAGCCTGCTTGCCGCCGCGATATTGCTCCACCTGCTTGGGGTTCGCGGCAATCACCTCGTCGACGATTTTTTCCAGCGCGCCGGTGTCGCTGATCTGATGCAATCCCTCGCGCGCCGCGATGGCTTCGGCGGTATCGCCCGACGAAAACATTTTGGGCAGGATCTCCTTGGCGATTTTGCCGCTGATCTTGCCCTGCGCAATCATCTGGATCAATCCGCCGAGGTTTTCCGCGCTCACCGGCGAATCGGCAATGTCTTTGTCCCGTTCCTTTAACAACGCCGCCAGATCTCCCATCACCCAGTTCGCGGCCGCCCGCGCGTCGCCCGAAACCAACGCGACCTTTTCGAAATAGTCGCCCGCCGCGCGCGTCGCAGTCAGCACTCCGGCGTTATATTCGTTCAACCCGTGCTGTTCGATAAAGCGCTCCCGCCGCGCCGCGGGCAGCTCGGGCATCTCTTCGCGAATGCGCGCCATCCAGGCTTCGCTGACCCGGAGCGGGATCAAATCCGGCTCGGAAAAATATCGATAATCGTGAGCGTCTTCCTTGCTGCGCATGGAGACGGTCTCGCCCGCCTCGACGTTGAACAGGCGCGTCTCCTGGGTCACGCGTCCGCCGGTTTCGAGCAGATCCACCTGCCGTTCGATTTCATGATCCAGAGCCATTTTCA
>JBEKOZ010000060.1:0-12774 GCA_049521275.1 Bryobacteraceae bacterium
GGCGCTTCCTTGTGAATGGGGTCGGCAATCGGGCCGGCCCCTTTTTTTAGAAAGAGAATTCTTCTATCAGGGGCGGCCTGGCGTCGAAATCGCTATAGCGGACCCATTTCGGCCGCACGACGAAATAAGTGATTCCAGGCCAGCTCAGCCGATCCCTTCCATCAGGCAACTTCTTGAAGTAGGCTTCCTTGTAGCGATCCAGATCCGCGCCGCTGGGTTCTTCCGCGATTCCCTCGTATTGCACGGTGACCTCGCCGGTCCACATGGTAATCGAACACCGGCCGCGCGCCTTCAGGTTGCGGTATTTTCGCGACCGGTCGATTGTGTCGAAAACAATTTCCAGATCCGGTGTAACCGCGATGGCCACCACCGCGCTCTGCGGCTCGCCCTCGGGTGAGAGCGAACAAACCACCGCCAGATCGCAGGCGGCGATAAACTCAGCCAGCTTTTGCGGTGACATCCTCGAAGCTCACCGGCGGGTTGATATAGAGGAACCGGCCGCATTGCTCGCAGCGCAGCAAATCCGTGTCTTTTCTCAAGTCCTGCAAATATTGCGGGCGGATCGTGATCTGACAGGCCTGGCAGCGGGAATTGACCACCTCCGCGATCGCCACTCCGCCTAGCTTTACGCGGATCCGGTCGTACAGGCTCACCGTTGCCTTGGGTAGCTTCGCAACCACTTCGGCGCGCTGCGCGTGATGCGTGTCGAGAAATCCCTGATCCTCCGCGGTCCTTTTTCGGGCGCGGGCTTTTTCTTCCTCAACGACAACCTTTTCCTGTTTGAGGGCGACTTCGGCCTTTTTAACATTCGCCTCGAGAGGCTCGGACTCCGTCATCAGATCCAGAATGCGGTCTTCGGCCTTGCGAATCTCCTTCTCCACATACTCGATTTCGTGCTGGAAGGCCTTGTACTGCTCATTCGTTTTCGCCCCGAGCATCTGCTCCTTCAGTTTGGAGATTTTCTGCTGGTGGACCTGAATGTCGCCTTCGAGCTTCTTGCGATCCTTCTGATTCGCCAAAAGCGCCGCGCGATCCGCTTCGAGTTTCCGGTTGTGCGACTCCAAAGCCTTCTCGATGGTCGCGATGTGCTTCGGCAGGGCGGCCACTTCTTTCTCGAGCGCCGCGATTTTCTGGTCTAGCGATTGGAGCTGAATCACCAGATGGGTATCTGGGTGCATTGATTACCGATTCTAGCACGGTACATTGGTAGAGGCCGACCATGTCCACTCTAGAAAATCTGCCCGCGATGCCCCTCACCATCGAAGGCGCGAGCCTGCTGCATCAGATGCTCCGCGTCCGATGGCCCGCCTGGAGAGCCCTCGACGCCTCGGACCGCGCGGCGATCCTGAACCAGGCCGCCTCCGCGCTCGCCGCGATGGAGGTCGACGGAACCGCCGTGTTCTCGATGTTGGGCCACAAAGGCGACATCATGCTGGTGCATTTCCGCAAGGATTTCACCGCGCTGAACCACGTCGAACTGGCGCTCGCGAAGCTCAGGCTCTGGGATTACCTCGAACAGACGTCATCTTATTTATCCGTGGTGGAGCTGGGACTCTACGAATCCTCGGCGAAAGTCTACGCCGCGCTCGCCGAACGCGGGATCGCGCCCCACACCTTCGAATGGAATGAAGAGATCGAGGAAACCCTCGCCCGTCAGCGCACCGCGATGCATCCGCGCCTTTATCCAGAAATCCCGGCGCATCCCTTCATCTGTTTTTATCCCATGGACCGCAAGCGCGGCGAGTTCAAGAACTGGTATCAGGTTCCCATGCCGGAGCGCCAGCGCCAGATGCAGGACCATGGCGAAATCGGACGCCGCTACGCCGGCAAGGTCCGCCAGATCATCTCCGGCTCCATCGGTTTCGACGATTGGGAGTGGGGCGTCGACCTCTTCGCCGACGATCCTCTCATCTTCAAAAAGCTCATCTACGAAATGCGCTTCGACGAGGTCAGCGCCGTTTACGCCCTGTTCGGCACTTTTTACGTCGGCCGTCGCGTGGCCGGGATCGACATAGGAACGCTACTCGACGTTTAATTGCACGTTCGCCCGCGGCTCAGCGTCTTAATCTGGCAAGGAGGGACGATGCCAAAATTGATTCTTTTCGCCCTGTCGGCCGCCGCCCTGTTCGGGCAGGACGTGTCGCGAGTTTTCCATTTCCACCACATCGATCAGCCGAAGGATCTGGACGAGTTTGCCACCCTCGTCCGTACCATGACCGATTTACCGTCGCTCTCGGCTGACCCCGCCCAAAAAACGTTGTCGGCGACTGGAACGCCGGCTCAGATCGCCACCGCCGAGTGGATGTTTACCGAGCTTGACCGCCAGAGCCTCCCCGAATTCGCCACGAAAGAATTCAAGGTTCCGAACAAGGAGGACGACGTCGTACGCGTATTCTTCCTGCGCAACGCGGCAACGGTTCAGGACTTCCAGGAGGTTGCCACAACGGTCCGCACAGTCCTCGAAATCCGGCGCGTATTCACCTTCAACACGCCGAGAGCACTCGCGGTGCGAGGAACGGCCGACCAGATCGCGGGCACAGAATGGATGATTCGTGAACTGGATCAGCCCGCCACGGCGAAAAGGACTGACTCGCCCGTGCACGAAATCATCGATAACGCATCGAAGCACTCGGAAACCCGGGTGCGCGTATTTTATCTTCCCTTCGCTTCCTCCGTGCAGCAGTTCCAGGAAGCCGCCACGCTCGTCCGCACCATCGGAGACATCCGGCGCGTCTTTACCTACAACACACCCAAAGCCATGGTCGTCCGCGGAGATGCGGACCAGATGGCTCTGACCGATTGGATGATTCACGAATTGGCGAAGCCGGTAACCGCGGAAACCGTGGCATCGGCGCCGTATACTTTCCCCGATTCCTATCACGAAGGCGCAACCTGCGTCCGCGTCTTTTACGTGAAGGACACTCCCACCGTTCAGGCGTTCCAGCAGCTCGCCACCCAAATCCGCACGACCACCCAGATTCGCCGCGTGTTCACGTACGACGAAACCAGAGCACTGGTGCTACGCGGAACCGCCGCCCAACTAGCGCTGGCGGAGCAGATACTCCACGACCGCCAGATCGCCTCCAACAAGTAATCCAGGCCTGTGCGTTTTGTGGCGCGCGCCCCCAGGCGTGCCGCGTTGACACTCGTGTCTACGCCCCGGGGCGACCCTAGCTCCCCTTAGCGATCTCCCGAGCCTTCGCCTCATCCGCCGCGCTCCCCGCCGCATCGCCCGTCGCCTTTCGGGCCTTCGCGCGATTCTGATACGCGTTCAGATATTTCGGGTTCAGCCGGATCGCCTCGTCAAAATCAGCCAGCGCCATTTTCGGATCTTTCAAAAGGAAGTACGCAAACCCACGCGCGTTGAGCGCCAGCGCGAAGTCCGGTTTCGCCGCCAGCGCCGCGCTCAACTCCGCAACGGCCTCGCGGTATTTCCCCTGATTCAATAATTCGCGCCCGGCCTGGTTGTGCTGCGCGGCGGACCTGGGATCGCTTTTCGCGTCGACCGGCGGCGTCTTCGTCTCCGCGACTATTCTAGGCGCCGCCATTTCAGGCTCCGCCCTGGGAGCAGGCTTGGCGGCAACGGCCGCCAGCACCGGAGCATCCTTGACCGCTTCCATTTTGGCGATCGCGTCTTCGGCCTTGGCCAGCACGTTGCGCGCCTCTTGATAATCGGGCTTCAGGCGCACCGCGTGATGCAAATCCTCCACCGCCTCCCGATACCGTCCCAACAGGTAGAACGCACTGCCGCGCGCGCACCATGCCTCCGGCATCTCAGGCTTCAGCCGGATGGCCTCAGAGCGATCTTCCAACCCCTTCTCGTGTTCGCCCACCGCGTGCCAGGACCCGCCGCGCGCCAGGTGCGCTTCCGCCGAATCGGGCTTCAACCTCACCGCCTCATTGCGGTCCGCCAGCGCTTTCTGATGCTCTCCCGCCGCCGCGTACACGCTCGACCGCGCCAGATATAACGACGCATCCTCATGCGACAACGCCAGCGCCGCGTTGAAATCGGCTACCGATTTTTCATAGAATCCGAGTCTTGCATAAGCCGCGCCGCGCAGCGTCAGCGCGCGTAAATTCTTCTGCTCCGCGTGCAGCACCCGATCGCAGTCCTCCACCGCGTGCGGAAATTCGCCGAGCTGCCCGTAAGCAAATGCCCGCTCCAGGTACGGCCCCGGGTCGTCGGGCTTCAGTAGCGTGGCCTCCGTGAAATCGTCGATCGCGTCGCGATAATTCCCCAGCGCCGAATACGCCATGCCACGGCCCTTCCAGGGCGCCGGATCGTCCAGCCGCAGCCGGATCGCCTTCGCGTAATCGTCGACGGCCAGTTGATGCCGGCCCAGGGATTCGTGCGCGGCCGCCCTTGCCGAATAAAGCGCCGAAGTCTCCACGCCCAGGTCAAACAGCGCGGTCAGGTCGGCGATGACGCCGCGCTGGTTGCCCAGCTTTGCGTAAGTTTCGCTGCGCCAGCGTCGCGCGTCCGGATTCTTCGGGTCCAGCCGGATCGCCTCGGTCAGATCGTCGATGGCTTTCGCGGGAAGGTTCAGCGCCAGCTGCGCCTTGGCGCGGTGCAGATACGCCTGCTCCGTCGGTTCCGCGTCGAGCGAAGCCGAAAACGCGGCATACGCTTCCTCCCAGTGGCCGGCCTGTTCCAGGCGAATGCCGTTCTCGTATTCACCCTGCGCTCTTCTCGCATCCGCGCCCAGCCCCAGTACCGCCAAGGCAAACATCGCGCCAACGTAAGGTCTGATTCTCACACAGATACTGCTTTCTCAAAGGATGAATCGGTCAAATCCCCTAGAAACTTTAGTCCGTTCCCAAGTTCTGTCCTATCCGCGTTTATCGGCGTTCATCAGCGGCCATTGATGTTTTTTCTGTGAAATCTCCTCTTGACCGGAGCCATTACCGCCCGCACCGCCATATCCAGATCCGTCACCCCCATCACCTTGCACGCCACATAGAACACCGCCAGCCCCAGCGGAATCGACACCACCAGGTCCGCTCGCCGAGCCATCTGTGACAACCCCAGCCATCCTTCCATCCCCCGCGACGAAAGAAATATCGCCGCCCCCATCGCGGCCGACGCCACTGCGACTTTGGCAAATCCCGCCACCAGTTCGCGCCCGTAAACGCCGCCCAGCCTGGCCCGCAGAATTGTGAACAGCACCACGAATCCAAACAGCGCCACCACCGAAGTCGCCAGCGCCAGTCCGGCATGCCGGAATCCGGCAAACCGGATCAGCGTCACCGCCGTGACGTAGTTGATCACGATCGACAGAATGCTCACCACCATCGGCGTCCGCGCATCGCCCAGCGCATAAAATGCCGGATTCAGAACCTTCAATCCGGCATACCCGACCAGTCCCACTGCGTAACAAGACAGCGCCGTCGCGGTCTGCTGCGTGTCGTACACCTCGAATTTTCCGCCCTGGTAAATGGCGCCGATAATCGATTTGCCCAGCACCAGGAGCCCGATCGACGAGGGCAGCGTCAACAGGAACACCATCCCCAGCGACTTCGAAAACGTCCGCCGGAATTCGTCCATATTCCCGGCCGCGGCGCTGCGCGAGATGGACGGCAGCGTCGCCGATCCGATCGCCACGCCGAACAAACCCAAGGGAAGCTGCATGAAGCGGAACGCGTAACCCAGCCAGCTCACCGGCCCGTCGAATCCGCGCACCGGGTCGGCAATCGCCGACGCCAGGTTGGTGCTTACCGCCACGTTGATCAGCACCGCCGCGTTCCCCAAAATCGCCGGACCCATCATCCGCAGGATCTTCTGCAAGCCTGGATCAGCCCAGTCGAAGGCCGGGTGAAAGCGATACCCCAACTTGTACAGGCTCGGCAACTGCCAGCACAATTGCAAGGCCCCGCCCAGCACCACGCCGATCGCCATGCCGTCAATCCGCGAAAGGTGTATACGCGGTCCGTTAAAATGCGGAGCCAGCCAGATTCCAATCGCCACTCCGAATCCAATCGAGCCGATGTTGAAGAACGTCGACGCCATGGCCGGCACGCCGAACCTGTTGGAAGCGTTCAGCATTCCCATCGCCTGCGCCGCCAGAGCCACCAGCAGCAGGAACGGGAACATGATCCGCGTCATCGATACCGCCAGTTCGAACTTTCCGGGAACGGCTGAGTAACCCGGCGCGAGCGTCGCAACCAGTTGCGGCGCAAAAATCATCCCCGCCGCGCAAATCGCCCCCACCACCACCAGCAGCGCGGTCGCCACCAGATTCGCCAGGCGCCCGGCCTCCGCGTTCGAGCGCGTCGAAACATAGTCGCTGAACGTCGGTACAAAAGCGCTCGACAGCGCGCCCTCCGCGAACATATCCCGGGTCAGGTTGGGAATGCGGAATCCCAGATTGAAGGCGTCCTGAATCAGCCCCGCCCCGAACAGCCGCGCCATCACCATTTCGCGCAGCAGTCCCGTCACGCGGCTCATGAACACGGCAATCGAGACGATCCCGGCGGAGCGGACCACGCTCTCCTGCGTCGTCCGCGCGGAGCCGGTCTTCAACGCCTGTCCCTCAGCTTCCGTATTGTTCAAAGAAATGGGCAATCGTTACGATCCCTGCGTAATAATTCGACAATTTATATTTCTCGTTCGGCGAATGTAATCCATCGTCGGGCAGCCCGAATCCCATCAGGATCGTCGGAATATGGAGATGCCGTGCGAAATCCCCCACGATGGGAATCGACCCGCCGCTGCGCACGAACACCGTTTCGCGGCCCAGCACATCGCTGAAGGCGCGCGCGGCCACGTCGATCGCCGGATGATCGGGATTCACCATGATCGCTTCGCCCGCGCTCAGCACGCGAACTTCGCACTCAATCCCGATGGGCGTATGGTCGGCCACGAACTTCTTGTAAGCCGCAACAATTTTCTCCGCATTCTGCTTCGGCACCAGCCTCATGCTTACCTTCGCGGTAGCCGTCGCGGGAATCACCGTCTTCGCGCCCGCCCCCGTGAATCCTCCCGCGATGCCGTGCACTTCAAGCGTCGGTCGCGCCCACACCCGTTCGAGAACGCTATAGCCAGGCTCGCCCGTCAGCCGAGTCGATCCCACTTCTTTCTCCAGGAACTCCGCTTCGCTGAACGGCAGGCTCGTCCAGCTCTGTTTTTCGGCCGGAGCGGGTGGCTCGACATCGTCATACATCCCCGGAATCTGGATCACGCCGTTCGCGTCCTTCAGCTTGGCCAGCAGTTCCACGAGGCCGAAGACCGCATTCGGAGCCGCGCCGCCGTACACCCCGGAGTGAAGATCGCGCGACGGACCCTTCGCCACGATCTCGGTGTAAACCAGGCCGCGCAGTCCGATGCACAGCGTAGGCATCCCTTCGGCGTAGAGCGAAGTGTCCGAAACCAGCGCCACATCGGCTTTCAATTTCGCCGGATGTTCGGCCACGTATTTCGCCACCGATTCGCCGCCGATTTCCTCCTCGCCTTCAATCAGGAATTTCAAATTCACAGGCAGCGTGCCGTTCACCGCCCGCAGCGCCTCCACGGCTTTGATGTGCATGTACATCTGCCCTTTATCGTCGGCCGAACCGCGCGCATAAATATCCCCGTCGCGAATCACCGGCTCAAAGGGAGGCGTCTTCCACAGCTCCAGAGGATCGGGCGGCTGCACATCGTAATGCCCGTAGCACAGCACCGTCGGTTTACCGGGAGCGTGCAGCCAATCCGCGTAAACCAGGGGATGCTTCGCGGTGGGAATGACCTCCACGTTTTCGAGGCCCACCGTAGTCATGCTGTCGGCCACGAACCTCGCCGCCCGGTCCACGTCGCTTTTGTTTTCCGGCAGCGTGCTGATGCTCGGAATACGCAGGAACGTGAACAACTCCGCGAGCAGACGATCTTTGTTATCCTCGACAAATCTAGTGGTGGTTGGGGACACGACTCAATTATAAGGCGCTTAGGAGAGGTGCGAATAATGGATTACGGAGTCTCTGCTCCGCCGGCCCGTCATGTGATCGTTCATTTTCACATGTTCAAGAACGCCGGAAGTACGCTCGAAGCAATCTTTGAACGCGAGTTTCGTGATCGATTCGCTACGGTTCACGGTTCCCATGCGAGTTCCGCGCTCGATGACGAGGACATCGCGTCCTTTATCGTCGCCCATCCCGAAATTTCCGCGCTGTCGAGCCACCATCTGCGCTACCCCCTGCCCTCGATCCGCCGCGCCGTTCTGTTCGACTGTTGCTTTTTTCGCCATCCCCTGGACCGGTTGCAGTCGGTGTACTCCTACTTGCGCGCGGAGCCAGTCGAACTGGGAGCGGAAGACCCCATTCTGGTCTTGTCCCAAACCGTGGGTCCGCGCGAATTCATGCTGCGACTCATCGACGAATCCCCGCACTTCGTCAGCAACCCGCAAACCCTGCTGATCTCGAGCCGCGGCGAGTTTACGCGTCCTCTCGATGAAACGGACCTGGCGTCGGCCGTCGAAACCCTGCGCCGCATGGCGATTCCCGGCGTCGTGAAATTGTTCGACGAGAGCCTGGTGGCCGCCGAACATTTTCTCGGCCCCGCGTTCCCCGGCCTGCGTCTCCACTACGTCCCACAAAATGTGCTTCGTCCGATGCACAGTCTGGATCAGCGCCTCGACGAATTGCGTGCGCTCTGGGGCGCGGATGTGTACGAGGAACTGCTACGCTTGAATCGATTGGATTTGGAATTGTGTGCCTTCGCGGAAAAAGAAATTAGCCGCCGCCTGTCGTTGGTTCCCCGCGCGGAAGAGAGACTGATGGAATTCAAGGCGCGATGCCGGTAGTTTGGTTTACGGGTCTCAGCGGCGCGGGAAAATCGACCCTCGCGGTCGCGGTCCAAGCCGAACTTCTCGGCCAGGGCATCAAAGTCGAATTGCTCGACGGCGACGTCATCCGCCGCACGTTTTCGCGCGGCCTCGGGTTTTCGAAACACGATCGGGACGAGAATGTGCGACGCGTGGGGCATGTTGCCAACCTATTGGCGCATCAGGGCTTAGTCGTGCTGGTGGCGCTGATTTCGCCTTATCGGGCGGTGCGGGACGAGGTGCGTGAACGGGCCGAGGTGCCGTTTATCGAGGTATACGTCAACGCTCCGCTGGAGGTTTGCATGCTGCGGGATCCAAAGGGTTTGTACGCCCAAAAACTGCCTTCCTTCACCGGCGTGGACGATCCTTATGAGCCGCCGCTCCATCCTGAAGTTGAGTGCCGTACGGATCAGGAAAGCGTGGAAATCAGTACGCAGCGGATTCTTAAGGCGCTTAAAAACGCCATAAGCGACGTGAAAACACGCTCCGCGAGGCCTTAAACGACCATAATTAAGGGCTGGTGGAGCCCTTTTTGCTCGCCAGAACGATCGCCGCGGCAGCGCCGCCGCCGCCCGCGACGGCCGCGATAATCCCAAACGTCGCGGCGGTCGAGAGGCCGCCGGCAGTCGCTACCGTTGCGGCGGTCGCTGCGGCTGCGGCAGTCCCCGCCGCGGCGGCAGCAGCGGAGTTGGCTTCACCCGCCGGAACCTCGGTTTGCGCATTCAGGATGGAGGCAACGCTGAGGCAGCCTCCGGAGGATTTTGGCGTCATGGCGGCTACGTTCACCAGGAGCGTCGCGATGCTGACGGCGGGCTTTGCGCTGGATGCGATGCCGGTGATCTCGACGCGATTCCCTACTTGCGGGGCGAAATTCTGGCCAGCCACCTCGACGACTTCCTGAGTGTTCTCATCCTGAATGATGAAGTGATGATCCTTGAACAACAGGCAGCCGGTGCGGGTCACGGAGCCGTTGGCGGACTGCGGCTGAAAGCTCATGGAGCGGCCAGCCGGAATCGCCGCGAGCAAAATTCCGGCGGCGCTCGATACCTGGGTGCTTCCTATTAAGGATGCGACCAGCACGCCGTCGCCGGTCGTAACGCGCAGGCGGCCGGTGGTATGCATCCGCAGATTCGCGGCGTTCACTTCGAACGATTCCGGCGCGAAGACCTGGCCGATGCCCTTCTCAATGACGACGCGATCGGACAAAATGCGCGCCCGGGAATCTTTCGCAAGTTGCAGCTTCGCTCCGTTGCGCAACGCGATCTCAGACGATGCCGAGCTCGTTTCCACCACCGATCCTTCGAAAACCGTGGCGTTGCCCCAGACCTGCGACCGGTCCAGGGTAAAATGACCGCTGGCCGTAACGATGCCGATGGCGGGCGATGCGGCTACGGCAAAAGAAGAAATGACCACGGACAAAAAGAGCGTTTTTGAAATCACTGTGATCAGTATAGGGTCGGCGCGCGGCGGCGGGCAAGAAGAATTGTTGTAATCGATATGCATTACATTTCTCGCATTGCCGGGGCTTTTGCGCTGGTGGCACTCGGGCTCGCCATTTGGTTTTCGATCGTGCTCGCGCGGGCCGATTCTTACTTCCGCGCGGGGACTCCGGAGACGGTTCAGAGGGCGGTCGAGATCGCTCCGCGTAAAACCGAATATCTGGCGCTGCGCGCTTTGCAACTGGACTACGAGGGCGTGGATTCGACGGCGCTGACGGAGAAGATTGCCGCGTTGAATCCGCGGTCCTCGGCGCCGCGCATCAAGCTCGGCCTGGCGGCGGAGATCCGCGGCGATTCCGCGGCGGCCGAGCGCTGGCTGCTGGATGTGGCAAGCGTGGACCATCAGTTCGAGCCGCGCTGGACGCTGGCCAATTTCTATTTTCGAGCGGAGAAGCAGGAAGAGTTCTGGAAGTGGATGCGCCTGGCGCTGGAGGTGTCTTATGGAGATCGGACTCCGGCGTTCGATTTGTGCCGGCGGGTGAGCGGGGATGCGGAGGAGATTTTGCGGCGGGCAATTCCGGATCGGCATGAGGTGGTGGGGGCGTATTTGGGGTATTTGTCGGAGCCGCCTCAAAGGCGGCTGCAGCCAGGAGTGGCCGCCCTACAAGGCGGGGAATGTCGGGGGATTGTGGCGGTGGCGCGGCGGCTTGCGGGCTATCACGATGCTGCGGATTTGCCGCTGCTCTACGGGGTATGCGATCAGTTGGTGGCGGCGCGCGATCCGGGGGCGCTCGAGGTGTGGCTGCTGGCTGGAGAGGCTGCGCCACTGGGGATTTTCAATGGGGATTTCGCGAAGACGCCGGCGGATCACGGCTTCGACTGGCGCGTGGTTCGATCGGCGGGCGTGACGCACGTCAATCTCGACGCGCCGCCGGGACATCGCATCGCGTTCAGCGGGCAACAGCCGGAATCGTGCTCGCTGCTGGAGCAGACTTTGCGGCTCGCGAGCGGAAAACGCTACCGCCTGCAATGGGAGGCGCGGACGGCCGGGATCAAATCGCCTTCCGGTTTGGAATGGGTTCTCGGCAGGCAGGGCGTGGCCCTTCCCCACAGCGAAGACTGGGCTCCGGGAGAGGCGACTTTCACGGCGCCTGAAGCTTTCTCTCTCCTGGCGCTTCGGTATCAGCGGCCGGTGGGGGAATCGCGCGCCGAGGGCTATATCGAACTGCGGCACGTTCGCCTGGCCGAGGCAGCGCCTTGATCTGGATTTTCGCGGCGGTGCTGTTTGCAGGTATCCTCGCCATGCGCGTCGAGTCGCGCTGGGGATTGACGGCGTTCGAGACAGCTCTGTTCACGCTGGCCGCGGTGGTGATGGCGCGGCAACGGTTCCGGCTGCGGGTTCACCCGATTGGAGCGATGCTGGCGGCGGTCGCGGCGTGGGGCTTGCTCCAGGTCGCGGCCGGAATCACGGTCGACGCGCAGCGCACGCTCGAATCGTCGCTCGACTGGGCCGCGAACTGCGCGGCATTCTCGCTGGCGGTGTGGCTGGCTCGCGACCGGGAGCCGCGACAGAAGCTGCTGACCGCGATGCTGGGCTTCGCGCTGGTGGTCGCGATTGGCGCGGTGATTGCGCTGTTCACCATCGGGAGCCTGGGTCCGTTTGTGTACCGTAACCAATTCGCGGCGTTCCTCGAACCGGCGCTGGGCCTGGCGATTGCGGGGGCAATAGGAGACCGGAAACGAGTGGTGCTGTGGGTATTGATTGCGGCGGCGTTGTTCGCGGCGGTGATCGCGGCAGGGTCGAGAACGGGGTCGATCCTGTGTTTGACGATGCTGCTCGCGGTGCCGGTGTTCGCGTATTTCCGGGGGGTGATTTCGGCGGGCTCGCTGGCGCGGGTGGCGGTGCTGGGAGCGGCGTCGGCCTGTGCGCTGGTGGCGGTCGCGGGATGGGAGACGATCTGGAATCGCTTCGAGGAACCGCATCCGTACTGGGTGCGGGCGGAGCTGAACCGGTCTTCATGGGCGATGATTCGGGAGCGGCCGATAGAGGGCTTCGGGCTGGGCACGTGGTCGGCGGCGTATCCGAAATATGCGCGGTTTGACGATGGGAGCTTTGTGAATCAGGCTCACGACGACTGGGCGCAATGGGCGGTGGAGGGCGGAGTGCCGCTGTTTCTGCTGATGCTCGCCATGGTGGCGATGCTGGCGCCGGCGGCGGTGCGATCGATCTGGGGCTTTGGATTACTTGCGGTGTTCGTACACGCCGCGGTGGATTATCCGTTCGAGCAGAGGCCGGCGCTGGCGGCGTACTTGTTCGCGATGATGGGGGTGCTGGCGGCGGAGGGGTGAGCGGGCGTCGCCGAGTGGCGACGCGGCACGCACGAGTGCGCGCGCCACGAGCGCCGTGTGGCAGAAGGTACCCCGGAGGGGTGAGATACTGAATTCGAGAGTGTCGCTCCGTGGCCTGGACTGGTTGAATTTTTTTCTCGCCGACGTGCAGACGGGGGTCGGGCCGTTCCTGGCGATTTACCTGGCCGGTT
>JBEKOZ010000061.1:0-12723 GCA_049521275.1 Bryobacteraceae bacterium
CGCGCCCGTTCCACAAGCGGTGGTGCAGCTCGCCGAGATGGTGCGGCTGCCGGCGGAGAATCTGGATCGACTGGTGCGCTCGACGGGCCAGATTCTGGCGGAGAGCATGCAGCAGGCCAGCGTCAGCCTGGAACTCGATTCGCTCGATGGGCAGATTGCTGAAATGGCGGGGGAATGCATCCGCTTTCGCAAAGCTTCGGCCGCGCTCCGGTGGCGTCTGGCGAGCCAGCCGGGCTATGCGTCCGTGATCCAGCACCTGGGATTCGTGGAAGACAAAGTTCGCTCGCTCGCCCAGCAGTCGAACACGGCTCGTCTGCTGCAACAGCGAAGCGTCTGGAGCACGCGGCGCTCGGCCGAACAACTCCAGAGGGACGTCTGGAGCGCCCGGATGGCGCCGGCCGAGGACTTGTTCGATGGCTTTCGCCAGATGGTGCGGGGCTTGGCCCGTGAGGAGAACAAGGAAATCGACTTCCGGCTCATCGGGTCCGGAGTCAGGGCGGACCGGATCGTCCTCCAGGCGCTCAAAGATCCGGTGATGCACCTGCTGCGCAACGCGATCTGTCATGGAATCGAGACGCCGGAAGAACGCGCCGCCAAGGGCAAGCCGCCGGCAGGTTCTCTCACGCTGCGCCTCGATTCGCAAAGAGGACGCCTGATCGTCGAACTCGAGGACGACGGCCGGGGAGTCGACCTGAAGAAGGTCGCCCAGGTGCTTTCCCAAACCGAGCCGTGGGAGCATTCCCCGGAAGACCTGGCGCAAGCGATCTTCCGGCCGGGCTTTTCCACTTCCACCACGGTCAATCGCCTGTCCGGGCGGGGCATGGGGCTGTCCGTCGTTTACGAAGCTGCGCATCGCCTCCAGGGCGACGTGAATTTACGGCAAAAGGAGGGCGCCGGCGCATCCTTTCTTTTGTCCGTGCCTTTGTCGGTTTCGACCAGCCATTTGCTGCTGCTGTCCTGCGCGGGACAGACCTTCGGCATCCCCACTCACGGAATCGACCGCCTTTACAGCCTCCCTCTCGAACGGGTGGAAACGCTGGAAGGAA
This sequence comes from Bryobacteraceae bacterium, assembly GCA_049521275.1. Taxonomy (GTDB): domain Bacteria; phylum Acidobacteriota; class Terriglobia; order Bryobacterales; family Bryobacteraceae; genus Palsa-187. The sequence goes on from JBEKOZ010000061.1 coordinate 1,047, forward strand.
AACCGGTGGTCAAGCTGGACGGGCAGCCGGTTCCCTTGTACGGATTGGCCCAGCTGTTGCGAATCGGGGAGGGCGCCCCTACTTTATCGAGAGACACACTACCGGTGATGGTGTTGAAATCGGGGACCCGGCGTTTCGCGCTTTGGGTGGACGAGTTTCTGGCGCAGAGAGACGCTCTGATTCAGGAACTCGGGATGCCGTACCCCAGCACGGGTAACATTTCAGGGGGCGCGCTGTCCAGGGAAGGCGCGGTTTTCGTCGTCCTGAATCCGGCCGGACTGGTGGCGAACTGCACGACGTCGGCCGCCGCTCCGCTGCCGCAGATCGCCAAACCGGCGGCGCAGGCGATCGCGGCCGGCATTCTTGTCGTCGATGATTCGATCACCTCGCGCTCGCTCGAGAGGAGCATTCTCGAGGCACACGGCTACCGCGTTCGCACCGCGGTCGACGGCCTGGCGGCTCTGGAACTGCTGCGCGTGGAAAAAGCCGACTTGATCATCACCGATATTCAGATGCCGCGCATGGACGGATTCGCATTGGTCGAGGCCCTAAAGGCGGATAAGAGCCTGAGCGGAATTCCGGTGATCATTGTCAGCTCGCTCGAGCGCGCCGAGGACCAGGAGCGAGGTCTGATGCTGGGCGCCGACGCCTATGTGGTGAAGCGCAAGTTCGATCAAACGGAGCTGCTGGACGCCATCCGGCAAATGATATGAAAAAAGTCCGGGTGATGATCGTCGAGGATTCGCCTGTCGTGAGCGCGCTGCTCGAATACAGCATCGGGCGCGACCCGCGTCTGGTGGTCTGCGCCACCGCCGGCAGCGCCGAATACGCGCTCGAGATCCTCGGCCGGAGCTCGCCCGATATCATTGCGATGGACATCCGCCTGCCCGGCATGGATGGACTCGAAGCCACCCGGCGCATCATGTCGAAAAAGCCGGTCCCGATTGTAGTGGTCGCGGCCAGCATGGAGTCCGGAAAGTGGAACGCCGTCGCCATGGAGGCGCTGCGCGCGGGCGCTTTAGCCGTCCTCGAAAAACCCATGGGGACCACCCACGCGGATTACGAAACGCTGGCCGAGCGCTTATGCACGCAACTGGTCATCATGAGCCAGGTCAAGCTGGTCCGGCAGCATCGCAGCCGCGAACCGCATTTTGCCGGCGACCGCATCCCCCAGGCTTGGAGCGGCGATCGGGGGCGATACCGAATGCTCGGAATTGCCTGCTCTACCGGCGGTCCGGGAGCGCTGGTGCAGTTGCTCCGGGCCCTGGGACCGGGTTTTCCTGTGCCGGTCCTTCTGGTGCAGCACATGACCGCCAGCTTTCTCGACGGCTTCGCGTCCTGGCTGGACGGCGTTTCTCCGTTTTTGGTGACGGTGGTGAAAAACCACTGCATCCCCGTCGCCGGGGGACTTTACCTGGCGCCCGCGGAGCGGCACCTGCGATGGGACGGCGGGAAACTGCGTGCGGATGAAGGAGAGCTGGTCTCGTATCAGCGTCCCTCCGGGACGGTGCTGTTTCAATCTATGGCGCGGGAATTGGGCGCGGATGCGCTCGGTGTGCTGTTAACCGGGATGGGCGACGATGGCGCGTCCGGCCTGCTCGATATTCGCCGTTACGGAGGCTACACGATCGCCGAGGATGAGTCGACCGCGGTGGTCTACGGAATGCCGGGAGCGGCTGTCCGGATGGGTGCGGTGTGCGAGTCGCTGCCGTTGCCGGCGATCGGCCCCAGAATCTTGGAACTGACGAAAGGCTGAAACAATGAACACCATTGCTTCCCGCATCATCGTGGTGGAAGACTCCGAGACCCAAGCCTTCAAGATGCGCCTGCTGCTCGAGGAACAAGGCTGGCATGTCACTGTGGCCGGCACGGCGGAGGAGGCCTTGGCGGCGCTGGGTACCCCACTCCCTAACCTGCTGATGGTCGATTACAACCTGCCCGGAATGCGCGGCGACGAATTCTGCCGGCGCATTCGCATGAATTTGCATACGCGCGGCATCCCGATCCTGATGATGACCGGCTCGGCCCCGGAAATACTGGAGATCCACAGCCTGGACAGCGGGGCGGACGATTACATTTCCAAGCTGGAGCGGCCTGACGTCCTGCTCTCGCGTATCCGGGCGCTGTTACGCAAAGCGCTGACGCAGGCCGCCATTCTGAGTTCTCAGGATTCGGCTTTCCATCGGGTCCGGGTCCTGGCTATCGACGACAGTCCTACCTATCTCGAATTTCTCTGCGAGGAACTGCGAACCCTGGATTATGAGGTGGAGTGCGTCCACACCGGAGCAGAGGGGCTGGCGCGAATGGAGCAGCAGAGCTTCGATTGCGTTCTGGTGGACCTGGTGATGCCTCATCGGGATGGCATCGAAGTGTGCCGCCAAATCATCGCGATGCGTTCTACCGTGAAAAACCCCCCCGCCGTCATGCTCCTCACCGCCAGCGAAAACAAGGGCGACATGAATCGCGCTTTCGAAGCTGGGGCCGACGATTTCGTCAGCAAGTCCAGCGATCTGGCCGTGTTGCGGGCGCGCATTCAAGCTTTAATGCGCCGCCGGTTTTTTCAGGAGGAGAACGGCCGCATTCTCGAGCAGCTGAAGGTTCGGGAACTGGAGACTCTGAACGCCCGCGCCGGCCGGCAGATGGCCGAGGCGCGCGCCGCGATGGCTGAAAAGCTGGTGCAGGCGAATCACGAACTGGAAGCGGCGCACCTGAAGCTGAAGGAAACCCAGGGCCAGCTGATCCAGAACGAGAAGATGGCTTCGCTCGGGCAACTGGTGGCCGGCATCGCTCATGAAATCAACAACCCTCTGGCCTTCGTCCTGAACAATTTGTTTATCGTCGAGAGCGGCCTGGATAGTCTGGGCCCGGAGATGGAGCTCCGCCTTTCGGAGCCTTCCCGGATCAAACTGACCAAAGCACGCACCCGCCTGGGTGAGATGAAGGAGGGTCTGGACCGCGTAAAGGAACTGGTGCTCGATCTGCGGACCTTCTCCCGCCTGGATGAAGGCGAGTTCTCGACCGTGGATGTGGTCGAGAAAATCGATTCGGTTCTGCTGCTGTTGAAACATAAAATGAACGGCCGGATTCAGGTGGAAAAGAAGTTTCTCGCGGAGCGCACGCTCCGTTGTTACGCGGGCCGGCTCCGCCAGGTGTTGATGAACCTGATTGCCAATGCCGTGGACGCCATTGAAGGCGAAGGAACGATTGTCATCACCACCCGCCAGACGCCCGAGTCTTACCTGATCTCGGTTCGCGACAACGGAGTCGGCATCCCGGAGAACATACGTAACAAAATCTTCGATCCGTTCTTTACCACCAAAGGGGTCGGCGAAGGCACCGGCCTGGGCCTGGCGATCGCTTATGGAATCATCGAGGACCACCACGGCTCGATAGAGGTCGAAAGCGAGGAAGGCGCTGGTACCGAGTTTACCGTCAAGATCCCGCTGGATCTGGAATTGCAGAGGGCAAAATGAGGGAAAAACTCCTGATCCTGGATGATGAAGTGCTCCTGCTGAAGTCGCTCGAACATCTTTTCGAGGACGACTACGAGGTGTTCGCCACCACCGAGGCCGAGACCGCCATGAGGCTCGCCGGGGAACATGACATGGCTGTCATCCTGTGCGATGAGCGCATGCCCAAAGTCAGCGGCCACGAGTTTCTACGGCAGGTGAAAGAAATCTCCAGGGCCACGCGGGTCATGATGTCCGGCTACGCCGATATGCGCGCGCTCACCGACGCGGTCAACAGCGGACAGATCTTCGCCTACATCGCCAAGCCCTGGGAACCACTCAAGCTGCGGGCCCAGGTCAGCGCCGCCGCGACTCACTTCAAGCTCCTTCAGGAGGTCGAGCAGGAGCGCGAACTGCTGCGCGCCCTTATGGAAAACATTCCGGATCTGATTTACTTTAAGGATCGCGAGTCCCGCTTCACCCGAGTCAACCAGGCGCACGCGCGAAACCTAGGGGAAAAAGACGCCGCGGACTGCATCGGGAAGAGCAACGCGGATTACTTCGACCCTGAAAACGCGCTGCGCTGGCGCCTGCGTGAGGAACAGATTCTACGCTCGGGGCTGCCCGAGGTCGGCCGGATCGAGCAGCTCAAGGATTCGAGCGGAGGCCTCTCCTGGTGGTGGACGACCAAGGTTCCCATGTTTGACCGGAACGGGCAGGCTACCGGAATCGCAGGCATCTCCCGGGACATCACGGCGCTCAAAAATAGCGAGGAAATGCTGCGGGAACAAAATGAGCGCAACCGCATGATCCTCGAAACGGCCCATGATGCCTTCATCGCCATGGACTCCGACGGCACGATCACGGCGTGGAATCCCCAAGCGGAGCGGACCTTCGGATGGACCGCCGAGGAAATCATGGGGCGCAATTTCTACGATGCCGTGATCGCTCCCGTGTACCTCGAGGCCGGTGCGCTCGGTCTCGAGCACTTTCTGCCGGCGGAGCCGGGATCGCCGCTAAACCGCGCGATCGAGGTGGTGGCGATGCATCGGGACGGTCACTCGGTTCCCGTCGAAGCGACGGTTTGGCCGGTGCGCGCGGGGGGCGTTTACTGCTTTAACGCCTTCGTGCGCGATATCAGCGAACGCCGGCGCGCCGAGGAAACACGCAGGAAAGACGCGACGCTGAGTCAATTGCTGCAAAGAGTGACGATGGCCGCCAACCGGTCCTCCAGCATAGACCACACCGCCCAGACTTGCCTCCGCCTGATCTGCTCCTCCACCGGGTGGTCGATCGGCCATCTTTACCTGCGGGCGAAGTACTCGCAGGAACTGATTTCGGCGGCCTGGCATATCGATGAACTCGTCCGCTTCGCCGCTTTTCGCGAGGCCAGCGATCACCTTCACCGCGATCTCGAAGGCGAGCCGCCCGGCCGCGTTCTCGCTTCCGGTAAGCCTGAGTGGATCGTGAATCTGGCCGACGAGAAACTCTTCCGGAGAAGCCGTCCGGCCCGGGAGGCAGGGCTGCGGTCGGGATTCGCATTCCCGGTAACCGTGGCCGACGATATCGTCGGCGTCCTGGAGTTCTTTTCGCTGCAGACCGAACAGCCCGATCCGGATTTGCTCAGCATGATGGGCCATATCGCCTCCCAACTGGAGCAGGTGATCATTCGCCAGCGCGCGGAGGAGGAACTGCTGGGCGCGAAAGCTTCCGCGGAGCTCGCCAATCGCGCCAAGGGCGAATTCCTGACCACCATGAGCCACGAAATGCGGACCCCCATGAATGCCATTTTAGGGATGGCCGAGTTGCTGGCCGGGACTCCGCTCGCCGAAGAGCAGCGGAAGTACGTCCGTATCTTTCAAAAGGCGGGGGCGAACCTGCTCCTGCTGATCAACGACATCCTGGACCTTTCCAAGGTGGATTCCGGGCACGTCGAACTCGAATCGATCGGCTTCGATCTGCGCGGGCTTTTGGAAAGAACGGTCGAGATCATGGCTTCGCGGGCGCAGGATCGCGGTTTAGAGCTCACCGTTGAGGTTCTTCCTGGCGTTCCCTCGGGACTGGTAGGGGATCCGAACCGGCTGCGGCAGATTCTGGTCAATCTCATCGGAAACGCGCTGAAATTCACAGAGCGAGGCTCCGTCATCCTGCGCGTTGAACCGGACCCGGGCGGCGAGGCCGGGTGGCTTCGATTTGAGGTCGTGGATACGGGTATCGGGATCGCCGCGGACAAGACGAGGATGATTTTTGAGCGCTTCACGCAAGCCGACTCCTCCACCACCCGCAAGTACGGCGGAACCGGTCTGGGCCTGGCCATCAGTATGGGCCTCGCGGGGTTGATGGGTGGACGGATGGGTTGTGTCAGTGAGCTGGGCAAGGGAAGCACGTTCTTTCTAGCGGCGCCCTTCGGCATCCGCGAGGAGGTGGACGTCTCGGAGGCGTGGGAGGCGCCCGCGGTCGCCCTTCCGCCTGGAACTGCCCTGCCGCAGCAAATCACCCGCATCCTGATTGCGGATGACTCCGAAGAGAATATCGTCTTGATCGAGGCCTATCTTCAGGATTGCGCGTTCGATCTGGACACGGCCGCGAATGGCGCGATCGCCGTGGAGAAGGTCAAATCCGGCAGTCCCCACCTGGTGCTAATGGATGTGCAAATGCCGGTGATGGACGGCCTGGACGCGACGCGCGCCATTCGCCAATGGGAGGCCAGGACCAATGCGATTCCGGTACCCATCCTCGCCTTGACGGCCCACGCCGGCGCGGAGGGAGTCGCGAGAAGTCTGGAGGCCGGTTGTACGGAGCACCTTACCAAACCCATCAACAAGGCGACTCTCCTCGAGGCCGTCTCCCGCCAGATCCGCGGAAAAATCCGCGTCACGCCCCCTAAGGGAATCGAAGACCTGATCCCGAAATACCTGACGATGGTCCGGCGCGAGATTGAGGAGGTTCGGGCCAGCCGCGATGCGAAGGACTGTAACACTGCCCTCCGCGTCGGGCATCAGCTAAAGGGCTCCGGTGAGAGCTATGGTTTTCCGGAAATCAGCAGAACCGGGGGCTTCCTGGAACGCGCCGCGATCGCCGCCAACCAGGAGGAAATTCAAAACCAGATCCTGGCGCTGGCCGCCTACCTCGACCGCGTAGAAATTGTCGCCTGAAACAGGCCCAGGGCGCGTGCCGTCGCGCGGGTCACCACCAACCTAGGCGATTTGCTACCCAGCCCAAAGCAAGAACTCCAAGAGCGAGGAACGCCAGCACGCGTCGTGGTCCTTTGAGCGCTCCCTTTTTGGAGAGGTCAAACAACAAGAGACCAAAGAACACGATACCCGCAAGGTCAAGCCAAGCTGAGATTCTCATACGGTTGGACAGTATAAGGATATCCAGGCCCATCTCCGCCATGCAGCCCGAATATGACGGCTGGAGTTTACATGCAACCTATCGCCGAATCTGTTGGCGGCGCGGTCGAAAATCTCGATAACGCGCTGTTCGCGCCATCCGATCAAGCGGCCGAGAAGCGACACTTGAAGAATGGAGCGGGAGACGGGAATCGGACCCGCGACCAACAGCTTGGAAGGCTAAGAAAAGGCCGTAAGTTGTAGCAAAGATTATGTGTTCTGACTCGTCTAAACCCCTCTTTAGGGGTCCTAGTGACGCTGTTGAACAAAGAATTGAACAAGGGTTTCTGATACCCGGTTGGGTGTGTCGTGTGACACCAATCGCCGCCCCCCCCCGCAAGCGATCCCACGCACCAGGGGACCAGCTCAATCAGTCAGGCGGGGACGGCATGGGTTGCCGTGGCCCTCTCCGTGACTCTGGGCCACAGCGGGTCTCAGTGCTCTAGGGGAACGCGGATCGGGTACGATTACGATGGAAGGTCAAGCACCTGCGATGAGAAACAAGCTATGTTGGCTCGCAGTCGGAGGGCTTTCATTCTGGATTCCGGCCATCGTTGTCGAGACTGCCCTCCAAAACGCGAATCTTTGGACGGTAAACATTCCTCCTCTTGCGGGCCTAGCCCTCCTCAGCGCGGCAAGTTGGATAGTCACCAAGCACCTGCCTAAATGGGGATGGGTTTTGGCGGGCATATATATATTGGGGCCAGTTTCAATGATGGCTCCGTCGGTCTATATTCGTCCCTCTCCAGCGAAAATCCCGGGACAGAATACAATGATGCTCCTTATCTGCTTGTTTCCTCCAATGACTCTCTGGTTGGCGCTGCTCAACGGGATGATTTTTGCGGTGCTGATCGCGACGGTGATACTGCCCTTGCTCGCCGCATACCTTAAAGACCGACGGCCTACGGCATAGCTCCCCGCTCTCGCAATGAGACCCGTGCTGGCGCTAGCCCGCTCTTGGGACGCACGAGGATCGATGCATTTGGGTGACCAGGGGGAGCACACAGGCGTACGAGGATCGATGCACGGTTTGGCGCACAGGGAGCACTGGGGGGAGCCGTGTAGGGGTGGTCGCAATCCAGGGGATTGCTGTATACTGTTCGGGTCCGGAGTCCAGAACGGACAGGGAGCCGCAACGCGCGAGGAGGAATCGGAAGATGCGTAAATCATTATTGGTGATCCCGATGTTATTCGCCGCAACGGTTTTGCGGGCCAACATTACGTACACCATTAACTTTGGCACCAGCTACGTAACCGGGACCATCACGACTGACGGTACGATCGGTACGCTCGATTCCGCCAACATTCTCAGTTGGAACTTGATGGTAGATGATCAGGTCGATGGGTTCACCGCCGTGACAAGCACGGACAGCGATATAGTAGCCGTCTTTGGGTCCGGTCTGACCGCGACGGCGACCAACCTTAGTTTTGCGTTTTCAGCACCAGAAGTGACCTACTTGAACTTTGAGGATACCGTCACGGATTACAATCTGTGTTATCTCGAAGGCGCCCTCTGTACCAGCTTCGGAGGCGAGGAGGGGATCGAGGTTATTAACGATGCCAACGATAACAATATCGGAGTTTTTGAATCGGGCACACAGGTGATCGCTTCGGTGCCAGAGCCGTGCACTGTGACGCTCTTGCTGACGGGAATAGGACTGTCAGCGTTAGCGACGGTTCGCCGCAACAAGCGCCCGTCCGGACAGTAGAAGAATGGAGCGGGAGACGGGAATCGGACCCGCGACCAACAGCTTGGAAGGCTGTGACTCTACCACTGAGTTACTCCCGCGCTCTCAAAAAAATTATAACATTCAGTGGTATGGTGATCAGCCTTTCGCTTTCGGTTCAAAGCTGAGCGCCGCGCTGTTCATGCAGTAGCGCAAGCCGGTGGGCTTCGGCCCATCGTCAAACACGTGGCCAAGATGAGCGTCGCAGCGGACGCACTTCACCTCGGTGCGATCCATGCCCAGGCTGCGGTCGGTTTTTTCGACGACATTTTCCTTGGCGATCGGCGCCCAGAAGCTCGGCCATCCGGTGCCCGATTCGAACTTGGTCTCGGAGCTGAACAGCGCCGTCGAGCAGCAGATGCAGCGGTAAATCCCCGCATCGTGGCCCTTCGAGTACTTGCCCGAGAAGGCCCGCTCGGTTCCTTCGTGGCGCGTGACCTCGAACTGCTCCGCGTTCAGCTGCTTGCGCCATGCGGCATCGGTTTTGACCACCTTCTCCACGGTGACCGTCCCCGTCGAGTGCCCCGCGCTGTCGAATTCGACGATCCGCACGGATGCGGCTTCGAGTTTGGGAAGCAGCGCTAATCCGGCGCCGGAGCCAAAGGCCGCCATGAGAAATTGCCGTCGCGATAGTGGCATGATTTAGAATCTCCTGTTTCTATTTTACGGACCCTAAGTCCCTTTCAGGATTTCGGCGATTTCTTTCTCCCCGATCGCGCCTTGTTTAATGACGCGCCAGTAGGGCTCCGTCACATCGACCGTGGTGGCGCCGGTGCCCGTCGCCAGGCCGCCGTCGAGCACCAGGTCGACGCGTCCGTCCATCATGGCGAAACACTCGATCCCGGACGAGCAGGTCGGCTGGCCGGAAATATTCGCACTGGTCGAAATCAACGGCTGCGCGAGCCTCTCGAGCAGCGCATTGGCGACCTTCGATTTCGATTGGCGCATCGCAATCCGGCCGGTGTTGCCGGTGACTTTCAAAGGCACGCGCGACGACGCGGGAGCGATGATGGTCAGCGCACCGGGCCAGAAGTAGCGGGCCAGCAGGCGGAAGCGCGCCGACATTTCCTTCGCCATCTCTTCGGCCATGATGACGTCCGAGACCAGCAGCGGCAGGGCCCTGTGGATATCGCGGCCCTTCGCCGCGAATACGCGCCCAACCGCGTGCAGATTCACCGGATCGGCCACCAGCGTGTACAGCGCGTCGGTGGGAATCGCGATCACGTCGCCGCGGCGCACGGCGGCCGCGGCACGCTCAATCGCGGCTTCAGATGGACGCTCGGCGTCAATCTCGATGAGATCGGTGGCCACCGAATTAGTGTAGCGGTTTCAGCGACCTACTGGCGCGATCCGATCGCTTCGGCGACTTCAATCGCCATTTGATACCGCCCGAATGGAGCGCTTAACTGTACGCCCGCCACCAGCGGATGGACACGCTCCACCATTAGCCGCGCAATGGCGATTCCTTCCGCGCGGGCGGCTTCGGCACTTTCGGCACGGCGCATGCGCTCCATATATTCCTCGGGAACGGGCACGCGCAGCTCGTTCACCATGAACTCGGCGTTCCGGAAACTGGTCAGCGGCCAGATCCCCGCGATCAGCGGCAGCTTGTATTGCTCCGTGCGTTTGAGAAACGCTTCCAGCAAATCGAGATCGAATACCGGCTGCGTGACCACGTATTCGGCGCCGGCGCGGACCTTCCATTCGAAGCGCCTCAGCTCCTCGTCCATATTGAGCGCGCCGGGATTCGCGCCTACGCCGATCAGCAAAGCCGTCTGCGATCCCATCGGATTGCCGCCCAGGTCCAGGCCGTGATTCAGATTGTTGGCGATGTTGGTGAGGCCGATGGCATCGACGTCGAACACCGCGGTCGCGTCCGGGTACGTGCCCATGCGCGGCGGGTCGCCGGTGATGCAGATCAGGTTTTTCACGCCGACCGCGTGGGAGCCCAGCAAGCCGCTTTGAATGCTGAGAATATTCCGGTCGCGGCAGCAGAAGTGCAGCACCGTCTCGATTTCGGCCTGCTCCTGGATCAACTGGCAGGTGACCCGTGCGCTCATCCGGGCGCTGGCGCGCGGGCCATCCGGCACGTTGATGCAATCGATGCCGGCCGTTTTGCAGAGCCTCGCGCCCTCAATCTCCTTCGACGCGTCGACACCGCGCGGGGGTAGAATTTCGACGAAGGAGACAAATTTTCCAGCGGCCAGTTTCCCGCCCAGCGTGCTCTTGTCGGCCACCGGAATTTTGGCCATCGATTTGGCGTGGGCCGACGGTTCTTCGACCGTCACGTCCAGCGTCCGATGCCCCGGTTGCAGGCTGCGCGCCTCGCTGCGAATTTCCTTGATGTGCGCGGCGGTGGTGCCGCAGCATCCGCCGACGATGCGGACGCCCGCCATCAGGAACCGGCGCGCGTATTGCGCCATGTACTCGGGCGAGCACAAATAAATGTTGCGCCCTTCGACCGTCGCGGGCAGTCCGGCGTTGGGCATCGCGCTCAAAGGCTTCTTGGTGAAGGCGAGCATCTTCTCGATCGCCTCCAGCATCACCTTGGGCCCGGAGGAGCAGTTGAGCCCGATTACGTCGACCGGCCACTCGTCCAAGCGGCGCGTAAAATCTTCGGTCGAGGTGCCGTCGCGCAAGCGGCCATCGTCTTCAATGCTGAGCTGCGCGATGATGGCGAGGTCGTCGCCCGCCACTTCGCGCGCGGCGAAAATGGCCTCGCGGATTTCGTTCGAGTCGCGAAAAGTTTCGAGGATCAGCAGATCGACGCCGGCCTCGACCAGCGCTTCCATCTGCTCCCTGAAAATCGCCCGTGCCTCTTCAAAACTGGTGGGTCCAAGAGGCTCCAGACGGATGCCGAGCGGTCCCACGGTGCCGGCCACGAACGCCTGCTCGCGCGCCGCTTCGCGGGCGATCCGCACGCCGGCTTGGTTGATCAAGCGGACCTTTTCAGCGAATCCATAAGCAGCCAGCCGCTTGCGATTCGCGCCGAAGGTGTTGGTTTCGAGGATCTCCGAGCCGGCCTTGATGTACTCCTGATGCACGTCGCGCACGAGGGCGGGGAGGGACAGGTTCAGCTCGTCGTAGCAGCGGTTGATGAAGACGCGTT
>JBEKOZ010000062.1:0-12669 GCA_049521275.1 Bryobacteraceae bacterium
CGGCCTTTTTCACAAAATCGGCTCCGTAAAGAACGACCCCATGCGGCGAAATTTCTCGTAACGGTCGTCGATGAGCTGCTGTTCGGACATACCGGTCAGCTCAGAGAGGCCGATGCGCAGCATCAGGCGGACGGCGTCGGCGGCGTTATCGGGATCGGTGTGCGCACCTTCACCGGGCTCCGGGATGATGCCGTCGATCAGGCCGAGGCTCAGCAGGTCGGGCGCAGTCATCTTCAATGCCGCGGCCGCCAGTGCTGCCTTGCCGGAGTCGCGGTAGATGATCGCGGCGCAGCTCTCGGGCGAGATCACGCTGTAAACCGCGTTCTCCATCATATAAATTCGATTGCCCACGCCGAGGGCGAGCGCGCCGCCGCTGCCGCCTTCACCGATCACGACGACGATCACGGGCACGCTGAGACGCGACATCTCGCGGAGGTTCTGCGCGATCGCCTCGGCTTGTCCACGCTCCTCGGCGTCGATGCCGGGATAGGCGCCGGGGGTATCGAGCAGGGTGATGATCGGACGCGAAAACTTCGCCGCCATTTCCATCAGCCGCATGGCCTTGCGATAGCCTTCGGGCTTCGGCATGCCGAAATTGCGGAACAGTTTTTGCTTGGTGTCGCGACCCTTCTGCTGGGCCGCGATCATGACCGGGTCGCCCTCAAACCAGGCCATGCCGGCTACGATCGAATGATCGTCGCCATAGGCGCGGTCGCCGTGGAGCTCCTGAAAATTTGTAAAAATGCGCTGGATGTAATCGAGCGCGTGAGGACGCTTGGGATTGCGCGCGAGCTGCACGCGTTCCCAGCTGGGATTCGTGGTTGGGGGAGACTCCGGTTCGGACACTACAGTTCAGGATAGCTTAGTTGGCCAGGATTTCCATAGCTTCGGAGCCGCAGATCCGCTTCACTTCGGAGCAGAATTCCTTGTCCGGGCGGACTTTGAGGGAGATGTCCAGGATCACGGAAAAGTCGCGCGATTTTTCCAGGCGCAGCCGCACTTCGGTTGAGCCGGGCTTGCTCGAGAACAACTTTTGCAACGCGCCCGCGCGGTCCGCGTCGCCCGCTCCGTTGACCGGCACGCGAATCGAAATCAAAGAGGGAAGGTTGAGCCGTGCGACTTCGAGAGGCACAATGTCCTGCACCGAAATTTTCGGCGGAGCGTTTTCCTCCGGCAGCACCAGGCCGCGCACCAGCACGGCCTTGTCCTCGATCAGCGATTTCTCCAGGCGCTCATACTGCGTGGTGAAGACCATCGCTTCGACCGCCCCTTCGAGATCTTCCAGCTGCATCGACGCCCACAGTTTTTGCTCTTTATTCCGGCGGCGCTGAACGCCGGTGAGGATGCCGCAGAGCGCGACTTCGGTCCCTTTGGCGAGGCCTTCGAGATTCCCGGAACGATGGCTCGCGAGCTCGCCTACTTTATCCATGAACTGATCGAGAGGATGGCCGCTGACGTAGAAGCCGAGAATTTCTTTCTCGGCGGAGAGCTTGTCCTGGCTGGTCCAATCCGGGACCTTGGGCAAAGGGTGTTCCGACGGCGACTGCTCCACCATGAGGCCGGCGAACAGTCCGGACTGGCCGCTGGCGCGATCTTTGTGAGCCCTGGCGCCGGTCTCCATGGCGCTATCGATCACCGCCAGCAATTGCGAGCGGGTGCCTTCGAGCGAATCCATCGCGCCGGCTTTGATGAAGCTTTCGATCATGCGGCGGTTCACCGCGCCCAGGTCGACGCGCTCGCAAAAATCGAATAGAGAGCCGAACTTGCCGCCGTCGGTACGCGCTGCGACGATGGAATCGACCGCGTTCGATCCGACATTTTTGATGGCGCCGAGGCCGAAGCGGATTCCAGGCTCGGGGCCGGCGGGGACGGGCGTGAAGGTGAACTCGGAGGAATTCACGTCGGGCGCGAGAACGCGAATATTCATCTCGCGGCACTCGCTGATGTACTTCACCACCTTCGCAGTGTTGCCCGTTTCCGAAGTCAGCAGCGCGGACATGAATTCGAGCGGATAGTGCGCCTTCAGATACGCGGTGACAAAGGCCAGATAGGCATAAGCCGCGGAGTGCGATTTGTTGAATCCGTAGCCGGCGAATTTTTCCATCAGGTCGAAGATTTTCTCGGCCTTCTTTTGAGGATGCCCTTTGCTTTTCGCGCCGGCCATGAAGCGCTCGCGCTGCTGGGCCATCTCCTCGACTTTTTTCTTGCCCATCGCGCGGCGCAGCAGGTCGGCTTCGCCCAGCGAATAGCCGGCGATGAGATTGGAAATCTGCATCACCTGCTCCTGGTAGACCATCACGCCGTAGGTCTCCTCCAGGATTTCCTTCATCTCCGGCAGGTCGTAGACCACTTCCTTGCGGCCGTGCTTGCGATCGACAAAGTCGTCGATCATGCCCATGGGGCCGGGGCGGTAGAGCGCGTTCAAGGCGCACAGATCTTCCAGGCGATCCGGCTGATAGCGGCGCAGAACGTCGCGCATGCCCGGCGATTCGAACTGGAAAACGCCGCTGGTATATGCCTTGTGAAAAACCGTTTCGTAGGTGGTTTTATCGTCGAGCGGGAGATCCTCGATCACCAGATTCACGCCGCGATGCCGCTCGATCAGCTTCAGCGCGTCGGCGATGATGGTGAGCGTCGTGAGGCCCAGAAAATCCATCTTGAGCAGCGACAATTTCTCCAGCACCACGCCGTCATACTGGGTGACAATTTCGTCTTTGCTGGTCTTGTAGAGAGGAATGAGATCGGTGAGCGGAACGGGCGAGATCACCACGCCCGCCGCATGGACGGAGGCGTTGCGGGCCATACCCTCCAGCCGCTGGGCGACTTCGAGCACCTCTTTGATGCGCGGATCCTTGCGCGCCAGTTCGTCGAGCTGCGGCTCGGCCTTGCGCGCGTCTTTCAGCTTGATGTTCAGCGGCTGCGTGGGGATCAGCTTGGTGACTTTTTCGACGTCGGCGAATCCGATATCGAGCGCCCGGCCGACGTCCTTAATCGCGGCGCGCGCGGCCAACGTACCGAAGGTGATGATCTGCGCGACTTGTTCACGCCCGTATTTTTCGGTGACGTACTGAATAATTTCGCCGCGCCCGCGAGTGCAGAAATCGATGTCGATATCGGGCATGCTGATGCGTTCGGGATTCAGGAATCGCTCGAACAGCAGGCCGTAGGCCAGCGGATCGATGTCGGTGATCTCCATCGCGTAACTCACCAGGCTGCCCGCGGCCGAGCCGCGGCCCGGGCCGACGGGTATTCCCCGCTGCTTCGCGTAGCGAATGAAATCCCAAACGATCAGGAAGTAGCCCGAAAACTTCATCTGCTGAATAGTGCGAATCTCACGGTCCAGGCGTTCGCTGTACTCGGCCAGATCGTGCTTCAGGCGCCCTTGCGACTGGAGCGCTTCCAATCGAGTCCGCCGTTTCTCGAAGCCTTGACGGGCCACGTATTCGAAAAAGCTGTCGATGGTGTGCTCGGGTGGCACGCCGAATTTCGGGAACGGCTCCTCCACTGGAGAAAGCTTCACCTCGCAGCGCTGCGCGATGTCCCAGGTGCGGTCGAGCGCATCCTCCACCTCGCCGAACAGCGCCATCATTTCTTCACGCGACTTAATGTAGAACGCGGGCTGGTCGAAGCGCATGCGGTTCGGGTCCGACATGGTCTTCCCGGTCTGAATGCACAGCATGATTTCATGCGCGCGGGCATCGTCCTTGCGCAAGTAATGCGAATCGTTGGTCGCCACCAGCGGAATACCCGTGTCCGAGGACAGACGGTTGATCAGGGGAAGCACTCGCGCATCCGCATCGAGACCATGGTCCTGTAGTTCCAGGAAGAAATTGCTCTTGCCGAACAGGTCCGTATATTCGTAGGCCAGGCGGCGCGCATCCTCATAACGATCGCCGAGCAGCGTCTCATTAATATCGCCGCGCAGGCATGCCGAAAGCGCAATCAGGCCCTTGGAGTGACGCGACAGCAGGTCCTTGTCGATTCTTGGTTTATAGTAAAAACCGTCGAGGTAGCCGGTGGAGACCAGCTTCACGAGGTTGCGATAACCTTCCTGGTTTTCGCACAGCAGAACCAGATGGTTGTAGCGATTCGTATCGGCCTTGTTGGTATGGCCCTGCTGCGCCACGTAGACTTCGCAGCCGATGATCGGATGGATTCCCTTGTCGTGGGCGTGATTGTAGAACTCCACGGCGCCGAACAGGTTGCCGTGATCGGTCATCGCGATGGCGGGCATCTTCTGCTCTTCGGCGAGCTCCATCAACTGCGAAATTTCACAGGCGCCGTCGAGCAGCGAGTAATCGGTGTGGCAATGAAGATGAATAAAAGGAGCTGATTTCGACATCGTTGCACAGCGGGGGAGATCTTTATTATAGCTCGCGCGCTGCCGCCATCGTCCGCCTTAACAAAGGCTAGGTTAGTCTGGAAGTATGGCTGCCGTGATCGATATTCAGGAAGCGAAGACCCACCTTTCGAAGCTGCTCGCAAGAGTGATCGCTGGGGAAGAGATCGTCATCGCGCGGGCCGGCAAACCGATCGCGCGGCTCGCGCCAATAGCGCCGGCGACGGCAAAGAAAAGAGTCCCGGGAATCGATAAGGGCAAGATCTGGATGGCGAAGGATTTCAATGCCATCTCCGAGCAGGAACTTGACGATTGGTATCCAAACTGAGAGGCTACCCACCTCACCGCGATCCGGCGCGATTTAGGGGGTGAACGCAATCTGGACTGCGGCGCTCGGTCCGCATGCTTACGCATGGCGGTTCCGTGGTAACTGTGTGCCGGAGCCCTTACTGCTCGGCCTCCGCATGGAACCGCCATGCGTGAGCATGCGGACAGACGTCAACGTCTGTGCTGTCGGAATGACCGGGTGAGGCCACTAGTAGACTTCGACAACGATCATTTCGAGCTTGTTCGGTCCCAGGTTCGTGGTCGCGTGCGTCACCGGCCCGCTCCACGATACGTCGCCCATCTTCACTTCGAGCGCGCTGCTCGACCCATCCGCCAGTTTTACCGTCCCGTGGAGATCAGTGAGGAAGACTCCCACGCGGCCCGTGCCGGCGTGCTGGTGCATCATCTCGGTGCCACCCGCTTCGCGCCAGCTGCGAAACACCCGGACCTGGGCGTTCTCAAACAGCAAAATATTATGCGCCGGATCGATCGCCGCCGGATCGAGCCGCGGATTCCTCACGGGTGCCTGCGACGCCGGCTTCTTCAGCTCGACCTCAATAATACGCAGCGGCTTCTCGCCGACGTTCTCGCTGATATGGAGCCCGCCCGCCGGGCTCCACGCCACCTGCCCGGCGTTCCAATGCTGCTTGTCGACGGGGCCATCCTGATGGCGGATGGTCTGGTCTCCGGCGGTCAGACAAATCATCACGCGGTTCATCTCGTGCCGGTGCAGGGCGCTGGGATGATGCGGTTCGTCGACGACGTCCAGCACCCGCACCACATCGTTATCGATCTTGACGCGGTCGTCCGCGGCAAAGGCGAGAAGCAATCCGAACAGCAGCGGCATCATGAGATACACAGCATACCCGAACTGCATTATAATTCGCAGATCACCGTGGAGAGCTTTGGCACACTCATCACCACTCTGCCCGGCGGGCATAAGCGCGAATATGCCCTCTCGAAGACGGAGGCATCCATCGGCCGCGCCGCGACCAGCGACATCGCGCTTCGCGATTCGAAGGTTTCGCGCGCCCATACCCGCATCGAATGCGGACCCGATGGCTGCTGGGTGGTCGATCTGGGTTCCGCCAACGGCACCAAGCTCAACGGCGCGACGGTCGAGCGGGCCCGCCTTTCCTCAGGCGACATCGTTTCCGTCGGCTCGACTTCGCTGCGCTATCAAGCGGCTTCGGAATCCGCCGACGATTCCGATCTGACCTCGATCGATACCGACGCGCAGCTCGAGACCATGCTGGCGGAGACGGCCATCCCCAATGAGTTGAGCGAAACGCGCATCCCCCGGCTGGCCATTCATTCGCGCGCGCGAACCTGGGAGGTGCCGCTCGAAGATGACGCGGTCTCGATCGGCCGCCACGCCGACAACACTGTCGTGCTCGATTCGCAGCGCGCCTCCCGGCACCACGCGCGCATTGAGCAGACGGCCGCGGGCTTCATGCTTCACGATCTGGGCAGCGACAACGGGACGTTTGTCGGCGGCCAGCGCGTCACCCGGCGCAAGCTCGAAGACGGCGACACCATTCACATCGGCGGCGTGCGACTGCTGTTCAAGGCGGGATTTTCAGAGGAAGATCTCACCGTCGTCGAGCCGCGCACGGGCTCGAAGCGTCCCAAGAGGCCGGTCATCGTGATCCCCGGCTTCATGGGCTCCGAACTGTTTCTGGGCAGCGAGAAAGTCTGGCCGAATGCACGCCAGATTTTCAAAAATCCCCAACTGATGAAGTACACCGAGGACACGCCGCTGGTGCCCAACGGACTGGTGGACGAAGTGGTCATCGTGCCCAACCTGATTAAACAGGAACAGTACGGCCGCCTCATCAACTATCTGTGCGAGGCGCTCGGCTACGAAGTCGGCAAGGACTTGCACGAATTCGCCTACGAGTTCCGCCAGGATGTGCGCATCTCCGCGCGCCAACTGGCGCAGCTGGTCGCCGACTGGAATGTGGGACCGGTGACGCTGATCGCGCACAGCATGGGCACGCTGGTCAGCCGCTATTACGTCGATCAGCTTGGCGGCGAACAACACGTCGAGCGAATGATCCTTTTGGGCGGCCCTCATTTCGGCGCGCCGAAGTCGATCGTCAATCTGGCCATCGAGCCGAGCGTGCTGCCCTTCGGACTCCTCGGCGCGCGCATCCGCGAAGTACTGCTGACCTACCCGTCCGTCTATCAATTGCTGCCGGAATATCCTTGCGCCAAAGACCAGCACGGCGAAGTCGTCGACTTTCTGCGCGATGGTAGCTGGCTGCCCGATCAGTACGCGCCCTATCTGCGAAACGCCGCGCAATTTCGCGCCGAACTGAAGCATCGCGTCAGCGTCCCTACCGTTTGCGTTTTTGGCTACGGCCTGAAAACGCTGCTGGGCGTGCGCGTGGAACGGAACTCGTCGGGCGTCTGCACCAAGGTCGAGATGACCAACGCCGACGGCGGCGACAGCACGGTTCCGGAATCGAGTGCGACGCTCGAGGGCACCGAAATTCACCCCATCCGCCAGTATCATGGGACGCTGCACGTCGACAACGACGTGCGCAAGCGCCTGAAGATCGAGCTCACCCGCTGACGGTTTCGAAAGGAACGGACATGAAACGCGCTGCTTTAATCCTGTTTATATCGCTGCTCTCGCGGGCGCAGGTGCTGACGCTGAACGACGCGGTCGCGCTCGCGGTGAAGGAAAACCGCAGCGTGCAGATCAGCGCGCTCGACGTCGCCAAGGCGGGCGAGGTTGTCGCCGAGACCAAAACCAACCGCCTGCCGCAGGTCAGCGCTTACATCCTGGGCGGCGAATCGCTCACGCCGATCGATTTCACCATCCCTAGAGGCGCGCTGGGAGTTTATCCGGCCACCGGCCCCATCCCCGCGCAGAATGCCAGTATCAGCACCCCGCAGGATTTCAACGCGTTGATCTATCTGACCGCCGCGCAGCCGGTCACGCAGCTCCGCAAGATCGGACTGGCCATTCGCGAATCGCACATTGGCGAGGAGATGGCGCAGGAAAGTCTCCGTCAGAAAAAGCTGGAAACGACTCGCCAGGTGAAGGAAGCCTATTATCAAATCGTTCAGACGCAGACGCAGATCACGAGCGCGCAGGAGTCCTTGAAATACCTAGCCGAACTCGCCGCGCTCACCGAGCGGAACCTTGCCGAGCAGACCGTTCTCAAGTCCGACAGCTTGAATGTGAAAGCGAAATTGAGCCAGCAGCGCTATCAATTGCTGGTTCTCCAGGATACCCTCGCATCCCAGAAGGAAGCGCTCAACCGCCTCCTGGCTCGCGACCTCGCAACGGATTTTTCCGTGGAAGAGCAGCCGCTTCCCACGCCGGAAGAGCTCGATCTGGCAGCGGCCCGCAAGGCCGCCGTCGAGCAACGGTCGGAAATTCGCGAGGCTCGCCTGCAAACGAAAAAGTCCGAGCTGGAGATCCGCCGCGAACGAGCGGAATACCTGCCGGACATCAGCGTGCAGATGTCTTACATCTCGCTGCCGAACATCAGCTTCGCTCCGAAGAACATTCTCTCGGCGGGATTCCTCCTGCAATGGCAGCCCTTCGACTGGGGCCAGAGAAAGCACAAAATTGAAGAGCTGAGAAGCACCTCCAGGCAGGCGGCCTTAACCGAGCAGGACGCCCAACAGCAGGTTCTGCTGGACGTCAACCAGAAATTCCGCAAGCTGATGGAGACGCGCGCGCTGCTCGATACCCAGGCCGCCGTGCAGGAAACGGAGCGCGAAAAGCTCCGCGTGATAATGAATCAATATCGCGAAAAAGCGTCGCTGCTGGCGGATCTCCTCCAACAGCAGGCGTCGGTCGCGCAGGCTGATAGTCAGTATCAACAAGCGCTGGCCGGTTTCTGGACCGCGAAAGCCGGCTTCGACCAGGCCGTAGGGAGGGACCAATGATGCCTCGCGCATATCTGTTGCTGGCCCTCATCCTTCTTACCGCGGCCTGTAAAAAGGCGACCACCCCAGAAGCCGCCATCCAGACCGTCCGCGCCGGATTGGTGGATCGCATCTCGCCCGACGCGGCCGAGCAGTACTCCGCGACCATCTCGCCCATCGAGAGCATCGACATGGCTTTCAAATCCGCCGGCCTGATCGATCATGTTTATCAGCTTCGCGGCGCCGACGGCCGCACTCGCGACGTCCAGACCGGCGACCTGGTCACCAAGGGAACTGAACTCGCCGTCGTCCGCGCCATCGATTACGAACAGCGTGTCCAGCAGGCGCAAACGCAAGTGGCGCAAGCCGAGGCGCAGTTAGCGCAGGCGCAGGCCAATCTGCGCGAAACCGAAATCGAGTACACGCGCGCGAAAACGTTATTCGATTCGGCGAGCCTGGTCAAACCTCAATTCGACCAGGCCAAGGGCCGCTTCGAAGCCGCGCAAGCCTCGGTCCAGGGCGCGCAGGCCGCGATCGCCAACGCCCGCTCCGTGGTCGATCAAACCCGGCTCACGCTCAGCGACACCACGGTGCGCGCGCCCTTCACCGGATGGATCACCGCTCGCAACGTCGAAGCGGGCAGCCTGGTCGGCAACAGCACCGTCGGCTTCAGCATGATGGATACGCATCTGGTAAAGGCGGCTTTCGCCATCCCCGACGTCAGTTTGAAAAGCGTTCGCCTGGGTCAGCGACAGAACGTCGTGCTGGACGCCGTGCCGTACCCGCTCCAGGGCGTCGTAACCTCCATCTCTCCGCAGGCCGATCCGAAAGGCCGCGTGTTTCTCGTCGAAGTCACCATCGATAATCCCAAGGAAGAAGTCCGCCCCGGCATGATCGGAACGCTGGTGCTCGGCGCGAAGCCCAGCGCGCCGCGCCTCGTGGTGCCTCTCGGCGCGGTGGTGCATTCCACCTCGCATCCCGCGGGCTTCGCCGTTTTCCGGATTCGCGATCGCGACGGCAAGATGTTCGCCGAAGCGCAGGATATTCAGATCGGCAGTCCCTACGGCAATTCGATCGAAGTCACCGCGGGGGTCGAAGCCGGAGAGCGCATCGTAGTGCTCGGCGGTTCCCTGCTGCGCGATGGACAAGAGGTCCGGCTGCTGCCCTGACTCCCATGCCACACATCACCGACGAAGATCGCATCCGCACCATCCACAACACCTCGCGCTATTTCGTCGAGCACCGGCAGATCGCCTGGGCGACCCTCTTCGGCGTCGTGCTCTGGGGGATTTACGGATACTTCTCGATGCCCCAGCGCAAGGACCCCGAAATTCCCGTACGCGTCGCCGTCGCCGCCTGCCAGTGGCCCGGCGCATCGGCGCAGGAAGTCGAGCAGCTGGTCACCCGCCCCATCGAACAGACCATCGCGCAGAATAAAACCATCCATCCGCCCAGCGCCGCCGATTACGGCATCCGTTCCATCTCCTTGCCAGGCGCGTCGTTCGTCTACGTGCAGTTGTCCGAGGACACCAAGGACAGCCGCACGCAGTTCAGCGACATCAACCTGAAATTGCAGGCACTCAACGGCCGGCTCCCCTCCGGCGCGACTGCCGTCCAGTTTCAAAGCGACTTCGGCGACACCGCCGCGATGATGATGACCGTCGCCAGCCCTCCCATCGACGACCTCGAAATCGAGATGCGCGCCCGCTCCGTCGAAGATGCCATAAAGGCCGTGCGCGCCGTGCCGGGCCGCTCCAAGCTTCCCGCGGTCAGCATCGTCTACGCTTATCCGCTGTCGCTCTCCGAGGCCGGAATCACGGAGGTTACCCAGGATTTTCGCCGCCACGCCGAACAGGACGGCATTCTCGAACATACCCGCCTCATCACCGGCCGCGGCTTCACCGGCGTCGACGGCGGCACCAGATATGACGACGCTCGCCTGGCCGCATTCCTCGCCCATTACATCGCCACGCGCCTTCAGGCATCCGAGTTCGATCCCGACGTTTCTCCACCCGTCGTCATTCGCGATGTCTCCGAAACCCGCGCCAAACTCGCGTCCGTCGCCGGTTCGAAATATTCCTACGCGCAGCTCGACGACTTTACCGACCTCATCGGCCGCACCCTGCTCGGCGTCACCCAGACCTCGCGCGTCGAACGCAAAGGCGTCCTCCCGCAGGCCATCTATCTCGATTATTCGCAGGAACGCCTCGCCGCCTACGGCTACCAGGCCGGCGACCTCAGCCGCATCCTCAACGCGCGCAATATCACTTTGCCCGGCGGCTCCATTGAAGCCGGTGAGAGCAACATTCAGATCGATCCATCAGGCGAGTTCGATAAGGCCCGCTCCATCGGCAACGTCATCATCGGATCGGTCGGCCCCGGCGCGCCCGTCTATCTGCGCGACCTGGTCGAAATCAGCCGCGGCTACCAGAACCCCGCCACCTATTTGAATTTTTATTCCTGGTCCGATAAGGCCGGCGTCATGCATCGCAGCCGCGCCATCACCCTCGCCGTCTACATGCGTTCCGGCGAACAGATCCGCAAGTTCGGCGACTCGGTCGATCAGAAACTCGAGCAGGTTCGCGCCGCGCTTCCGCCCGACCTTATCATCGCCCGCACCTCCGACCAGCCGCTTCAGGTCAAGGAAAACATCGACCTGTTCATGGAAGCACTCTACGAAGCCATCCTGCTGGTGGTGCTCATCGCGCTCATCGGCTTCTGGGAATGGCGCTCCGCGCTGTTGATGGCGATCTCCATGCCCATCACGCTCGCCATGACTTTCGGCCTGGCGCATCTCGTGAATATCGATCTGCAACAGGTTTCGATCGCGACCCTCATCATCGCCCTCGGTCTCCTGGTCGACGACCCCGTGGTCGCCAACGACGCTATCAAGCGCGAGCTCGCCGCCGGCATCGACCCGCTCAACGCCGCCTGGCTCGGCCCCACCAAGCTCGCCCGCGCGATCCTCTACGCCACCGCGACCAACATCATCGCCTATCTTCCGTTTCTGATGCTCACCGGCAGCACCGGCGACTTCCTCTACAGCCTTCCCGTCGTCATGACCGCCGCGCTGGTTTCTTCGCGCCTTGCCTCCATGACGTTCATCCCTCTGCTCGGCTACTATCTCCTTCGCGCGCCGAAGAAGAAGGAGCCCACCATCGCCGAACGCCGCCAGAAAGGCTTCTACGGCTTCTATTACAACCTCGCGCAGGGCGCCATTCGTTTCCGCTGGGCCGTGTTCGCCCTTTCGCTCTGCTTCCTGGTCGGCGGAGGACTCGTGGCCACGCGCCTCAAGAGCCAGTTCTTTCCCGAGGACGTTCAATACTGGTCTTACGTCGACGTATGGCTCCCCAACGACGCGCCTCTCTCGCTGACCAATCGAACCGCGCAGCAAGTCGAGAGCATCATCCGC
The DNA here is from genome assembly GCA_049521275.1 of Bryobacteraceae bacterium. Lineage (GTDB taxonomy): Bacteria > Acidobacteriota > Terriglobia > Bryobacterales > Bryobacteraceae > Palsa-187. Next base: position 11,967 of record JBEKOZ010000062.1, read on the forward strand.
CGCACCGTCGCCGAACTGGAGCACGGCAACAAAACGAAACACGATCTGCTCACCTCCGTAACCACCTTCGTCGGCGGAGGCGGCTCGCGCTTCTGGTTCTCCGTCTCTCCCGAACAACAGCAGAAAAATTACTCGCAGGTCCTGATCCAGCTAAGCGAAAAAGAGGTCACCCCCGAAATCCTGGGGCCCCTCCAGTCCGCTCTCTCCGCCGAAGTTCCCGGTGCCTACGTGACGGTTCATCAGCTTCAAACCAATCCCGTCGAATTCCCCGTCGAAGTGCGAATCTCTGCCATCTCCGACGTCGATCCCAAGCAGGAGCCGGAGGACAACGACAATCTCCGCCGCCTGTCCGGCCAGGTCCAGGACATCCTCCGCGTCGCCCCCGGCGTGCAGGTGGTCCAGAACGATTGGTTCGAGGAAAGCCCTGAAGTAAAGCTCAAAATCGATCCCGACAAAGCCAATATCGCCGGCCTCACCAATAGCGACGTCGCCACGTCCGCCACCGCCGCCATCAACGGCTCGACCGTCACCGCATTGCGCGAAGGAAACCAGCAGATCCCCGTGATCGTCCGCCTCCGCGCACGGGAGCGCGCCCAGCTCTCCGACGTCGAGAACCTCTACGTCTTCTCTGCGCAAAGTCAGACCCGCCTTCCTCTCCGCGCCATCTCGTCAGTCGAGAACAAAATGGAAACCGAGCGCATCC